>JBAYRB010000352.1:0-4058 GCA_041676905.1 Spirosomataceae bacterium | reverse complement strand
TACCTCACCCCCCTGCCCCCTCTCCTTCGAGGCGAGGGGGGGATGCTGTTCGTTAATGTAACGGGTATTTTCCCCACGATCTTCCAACTCCCTCTCCTCAGAGGAGAGGGTCGGGGTGAGGTGCTCCCCCAAATCCGCCTTATTCCTCACCCAAACAAATTTCTTTTGATCGGTAAGTTCTTTCGTCAATGTTTCCAGTTTTTGACGATTTTCCTCACTGTCGAAAAGAAGCAATACGATGTCCGCTTGCGCCATTGCCTTTTTAGAACGCTCGATTCCGATCGATTCTACTACATCTTGTGTTTCACGAATACCAGCCGTATCAATAATGCGGAACTTGATGCCTCCAATTACCAAAGTATCTTCAATCACATCCCGGGTAGTACCAGCGATCTCTGTCACAATCGCTTTTTCTTCATTAAGCAAGGCATTGAGGAGGGTTGATTTTCCTACATTGGGCGCACCGATAATGGCCACAGGAACCCCCTCTTTTATCACGTTTCCAAAATCAAAGGATTCGATCAAGGGAACTAATGTTCCATTTAATTTGTGAATCAATTCCCTCAATTCATCCCTTCCGGCAAACTCCACATCCTCTTCACTAAAATCGAGCTCCAACTCAATAAGAGAGGCAAAATGGATGAGCTCTTCCCGAAGTGACGCCAATTGTTTTGAAAAACCACCTCTAAGTTGATGGAGAGCTGTACGGTGGCTCGCTTCACTATCCGCAGCAATGAGATCGGCAACTGCTTCAGCCTGAACCAGATCGAATTGTCCGTTTAAAAAAGCTCGTTGGGTAAACTCCCCGGGTTTTGCCATTCGAGCACCTTTCTTGACGAGTAGCTTCAGAATATTGCGTACTATATAATCGGAACCATGACAAGATATCTCAACTGCGTCTTCTTTGGTAAATGAAGTAGGTGTTCTAAATACCGTTACCAGCACCTCGTCAAGTATCTTATCTCCGTCGTAAAGGGTGCCAAAATGAACGGTGTGCGATTTAACCTTGGTTAGGTCTTTACCCTTAAATACGGAATTGACAATATCAATGCTGCCGAGCCCTGAAATGCGGATTACAGCAATAGCACCAACCCCGTTGGGCGTTGCTAGCGCACAGATCGGCTCCTCCTGATGTATAATCGTTCGCGTCATGATACAAATATCGACATTTTACCGACGGTCTCAGCTGTTATCTGGTTGGCTCCGCATTTTAGACTAATAAGAATTTCGTATGAACAATATTATCTCGAGCACAGGGGTAGCGGCAAACTTGTGAAGAACTAATAAAATTAATCGTTTGGCTAGTTGGGTGTTAGAAAATCTCGATAAAGCTAAGTGCAAAATTTTAGGAATAAGTAGCGAAAACTACAAAAAAGGGGCTGCCTGAATTTCAGACAGCCCAGATTGTATCCACGGATTATCCACGTTTTTGTATACCAGGCATAGTCTGGTTAACAACTACGTTGGTTGATTGGGGGCTTAATCATATCCGGGATTTTGAACCAATTCATCATTCCGATTCATTTCGTCTCTATGAATTGGGAGATAATACATTTTATCCAGCCAGGCTCGATTTTCTTTACCCGGATCCAATTCTAGAGGTGTATAGTCATAATCGTAACTCTCTGGATCGTACCGATAAATAGACACCGATTTGCCGGGTTTTAGGGTGCCGTTGATACTAATATAAAAGACTTTTTGTCCAAGTGTATTTTCTGGAATCATCCAACGCCGAGCATCATGATAGCGATGTTCTTCAAACGCTAATTCGATCAACCTTTCGTTTCGATAAATCTCTATCAACTCTTGGCCGGAGGCGGTCACCGCAGGCATGCCGGCTCTGAACCGGATTTTGTTCAACCAGGTTCTGGCTTCCTCTTCTTCACCTAGTTCTAAACACGCTTCAATGTAATTAAGTACCGCTTCGGTATATCGGAGAAAGGGGAATGGGATTTCCTGCCAATCGGACTGTGCAACGATAGCCGGATTATCATCGATGAATTTTCGAAGGTAATAGCCGGTGTAGGTGCCGTTCCAGTTCTCGATACCACCATTTCGGGTATCCAGACCAAAATGACGCGTCGTTGACCCTCCGCCGGTACCAACTTCATAGGTACCTGTTTGGATTTGATTGAACGGATCGCTACCCGCTACATCGGCCGTGCGAGGTTTCCAACCGGCACCGTCATAGAGGATTATTCCGTAGAATCGAGGGTCCCGGTTTTGATAGGGATTCTTCGCATGTTCAGGATTATTCCAACTAAAGGGAGTTCCGTCTATCATCGTAAACTTATCCACGAAGTTTTGTGTGGGCGTGTTGCCAGCCCAGTTGTGGTAGCCGTTAGGGCCATTGTATAAACCGATTCTTCCCCCGTTTTCTCTTTTAGAGTTAATGAAATACCTAGCGAAAATGATTTCCGCATCCCCACCATTTCGGGCTAGTGCTATATCGATATTGTTCGCCGTTCCCTCTTCCGGTGAAACCGGTTCGGTGAGATCTAATTTGAATCCATAACCAGGGTAGTCAATAACGGCTTTAGCTGCGGTTTTGGCGGCTTGCCAACGACTGTTTTGAGAACCGGAGGTATAAAGCAGCAATTCGGGTTTCTGAAAACTGGAGAGGGTGCTTGATTTGGCGGTTGCTTTAGCTTGGTCGTGGAGGTCGCTGGCAGCATAGGTCAAAATGCGAGATTTTAACGCCAAAGCTGCCACTTCGGAGGCACGCCCTTTAACAACCCCATGTCCTTTGAGCAGGTTGGCCGCTTCATCCAATTCTTTTACAATAAAATTTACACTCTCCTCCCAAGTATTACGCGATATGGTATAATTTTCTTCCCCCAATTTATAGGCGCGGTCGACGATGGGTATGCCTCCGTAATAGCGCAATAGTTGATGGTGGTAGTAAGCACGTAAAAACTTGGCCTCCCCGAGTAGTCGACTGACCAGTGAAGGATTGTCGAATTTGGGTTCTTCCAGGTTGGCTATCGCTAAATTGGCTGCTCTAATTCGGGAATACATATCAGCCCAGGCTATAGTATTGTTGATCCAGCCGGGATCACCAGGTACAGAACGGGACTCCGTAATGGTGGTTATACCCCGCCCTGGATGGGTAAATATGGCCTCATCGGTGAGTGAAGCCAACATCTGTTCGTCAAATCCACCGTTTCCAAGACCCCCGTAGATGTCTGTTACAAAGGCAGTGGTGAGGCCTTCGTCGGGCCAAACGTCAGCTTCGGATACTTGGTCCAAAGGCTTGGTACTTACAAAATCATCGTTACAGGCCGTCAGCATAAACAGCGTAAACAGTAAGCCTGGAACTATATAGCTATAATTCAGTTTAATTTTCATTGTACAGGAATTTAGAAGGTGACCGATAGACCAGCGTTCAGGATACGCGCTTGTGGGTAGTATTGTCCCGTAGCGTTGTCCGACTCGGGGTCGTAGACTTTCAAATGTGCCAGTGTAAACAGGTTCAACCCATTGACATAGATCCGGGCATGCCCCATACCTATTTTAGAGCTGAGACTATTGGGTATGGTATAGCCTAGTTCAAGGTTTTTAAGTCTTAGGTAGTCTCGATTACGTAGCCAATAGGTATTTCCGCCCGAAAAATATTGATCGTTCCGGTTGGCGATGCGCGGATGTTTGTCACTGGGGTTGTCAATGGTCCAGCGATTTTCATAGACATCCAAAAGGTAGTTACCGATATTTCCTGACTCACCGGTGCTGATATATTGTTCTGCACCCGTCGATCCCTGGAATAAAATGGTTAGATCAAAGTTTTTGTAAGTAGCATTGATATTTAACCCTCCTTGGAAACGAGGAATATTGTTTCTTGTACGTCTGACACGGTCTTTGTCCGTAATTTTTTTGTCGCCGTCAAAGTCTACGTATTTCATATCACCAGGTCGAACCTCCCGAACAACATTGCTGTAGTCAATTTGTGCCAAGGTTGCGTCGATGTCAGCCTGATCCTTGAATACCCCGTCATAGAGGTAAACAAGGTAGTTCGAGTTCATGGGTTTACCTGTAGTACGTTGCCACTCAGGGGCTCCGGG
>JBAYRB010000351.1:0-4068 GCA_041676905.1 Spirosomataceae bacterium | reverse complement strand
TGGCCCCAGCATTTTAGGCACCCCTTGAATAAATGCGAACTTTTTACCCTCCAATAATTCGGCAGGGCAATCGACACCATGGTATTTTTGGAGTTCTGGCTTATAGTCAAACAATTCGAGTTGTGAGGGTGCGCCGGCCATATGAATATAAATTACCCGCTTGGCTCGCGGTGTAAAGTGAGGTTTTACCGCCCCTAAGCTCTGACCGGAATCCGTGGATGCACTGGCGTTTCCACAACCCGATGCAAGCTGGCTTAAACCGATCGCACCCAGGCTAGTGATCCCCATCCATTGCAGGAAATTTCGCCGGGTCTGCAATTCAGCCTGTTTCCAAGCTAGCTCTCTGATCAATTTTTCCATGGTCCTCCCTTATTCTTTAGACACTACCTCATCGAGGTTTAATAATACATTTGCTGCCAATGTCAAAGCCGCTTTTTCTGGTTTTTTCTCTTCACTGAATTGCAGAAACTCACTCAATCTGCATGTATCGGCTTTAAATTCAGCGAGTGCCTCCAGATAAACTTTTTTTAGCACTTCTAATTTTTCCTCCGACATCTCCTTGTAGGTTAACAGATAATAACCCTGCGCTAATTGTTCCTCTAGGGTACGACCCGAATTACGCATCCGATCAGCCAGGTTTTCAGCGGCTTCTAAGTATACAGGATCATTCAATGTAACCAACGCTTGTAAAGGGGTATTGGTCCGGATTCGACGCGATTGACAAAACTCGCGGCTGGGGGCATCGAAAGTGACCATGGATGGATAAGGCGCAGTTCGTTTCCAATAGGTATAGACCGCCCGCCTATACTTGTCCTCCCCTTTACTTTCGATCCATTTTTCTCCGTTATAAGGCGATAACCAAATGCCGTCGGGCTGCGGTGGCATGACGCTGGGTCCCAACATCTTTTGAGAAAGTAGGCCACTAGCCGCTAACGCTTGGTCACGAACCTGCTCGGCACCAAGTCGAACCCTGGGTCCACGCGACAACCAGCGGTTATCCGGATCCTGGAAATTCTTTTCCGGATTGGTTACTGTCGACTGACGATAGGTAGCCGACATGACAATTGTTTTCAATAATTTCTTCGTACTCCATCCGAAATCCTCCATGAATTTGACAGCCAGCCAATCCAAGAGTTCGGGATGGGTGGGCATAGCACCCTGAGAACCAAAATCTTCTAGAGTTTCGACGATGCCTCTACCAAACAATTGTTCCCAAAAACGATTGACGATCACACGGGACGTGAGCGGGTGGTCACGGTGCACCATCCATTTTGCCAGTCCAAGCCGGTTGGGCGGGTATCCCTCGGGTAATTGCATAAACAATCCTGGCACCCCGGGTTGCACCTCTTCGCCTTTGACCAGCCAATTCCCTCTTTCAAAGACATGCGTTTTCCGTGCCAGGTAGCCCGTTCCCTCCCACATGATCGGTGTTAAAAGCACTTTTCGAGTGAGAAGGCTTGCGTAAATTTGTTCTTTCTCTTCCCCTTCTTTTCCACCGGGAAACGCATGCTGAAAGGATACCCAAGTCACAGCGATCCAATCGTCAGGTGCTTTCGGATGGAGAGCCTCAACGAAAAATGTGTATTCACCTTCCAATTTGGGGAGTTTTACAATGACGAGATCTTCCCGCCAAGCACTTCCGGTGGCGGGCACTTCCACTTCCGCAATTTTTTCTACACGGGTACTATCGGTGTAAAAATTTATTTTTGCCCCCTTGGTGCGTGTGCCTAATGAAATCAGCATTCGGTCTTCCCCCTGTAGGGTAATTGTTGGAGACCACACATACCCTTGATCCATCATGCCTAAATACTTCGAATCCAAGTAAGTCGATCGATCTCCCAATTTAAACCGAAACGAATTGATCTTTGGCTCGGTCACTTTCAAAAATTGATAAGCCTGTCGGGCGATTTTTTCATCTCTCTCCTTTAACCAATCGCGTAAGTCGGCGATCATCACCGAGTCATCGGGAGAATAATGCCTTAGATTGGGGGTTTCAGAGGGGACGTCCTCATCCCTGGAATTGTTAAAAAATGCGAAGTATTTGTAGTACTCGTCTTGCTTAATAGGGTCGTAGGAATGGCTATGACATTGGACACAAGCGAAGGTTGTTCCATGCCATACCTCCCAGGTTGTGTTCACCCGGTCGATGACGGCGGCGATTCGAAATTCCTCATTGTCCGTTCCACCTTCGTCGTTGTTCATCGTATTCCGATGGAAAGCTGTAGCGATCAATTGTTCATCACTAGGGAATCCGCCGGGTCCTTCCAATAAATCACCGGCTATTTGTTCGATGGTAAATTGATCGAAAGGCTTGTCTTTATTGAAGGCACTGATGACGTAATCTCTAAATTTCCAAATGACCCGGGCACCATCTCGTTCGTACCCTTTCGTGTCGGCGTAGCGCGCCAAATCCATCCACATTGCCGCCCATCGCTCACCAAAGGCAGGTGAGGCCAATAACTTATCGACCAGTTTTTCGTAAGCATTTTCGGAAGAGTCGGCAAGAAAAGCGGCCACATCCTGGTCGGAAGGTGGTAGCCCTGTTAGGTCAAGGCTAACCCTGCGGATAAGTGTTTTCTTATCGGCTTCGGTATTGTAGGATAATTTATTTTCTCTGAGTTTTTTTAATACGAAGTGATCTATTTCATTTCGAACCCATTCGGCATCACTATTTTTCCCTCCAAACCATTTTTGCCAGCCATTGACCGTTGGGACTTCGGGTTCTTCAATCCTTTTATAAGCCCAGTGTACGCCCCATTCCGCCCCTTGATCGATCCATTTTTTTAGGATATCTATCTCTTTTTTACTCAGTGGCGGACCTTCTTTAGGCATGCGATCGTCGGGGTCATCGGAGAGAATACGACGGATCATTTCGGAGTTTTTCCAATCCCCTTTCACCACCGCTACCTTTCCCGATTTACCCGGTTGATAAATGTCTTCTTCGAATAAAAAGCTAAGATTTCCCGCTTTTTTCACCCCTCCATGACAACCAATACAATGTTTATTGAGGATTGGTTTTACATCTAAATTGTAGTCCACCTTGTCGCTATTCCATTGCCAGCTTCCCCACACGATCAGGACTATCGCTCCTGTAAAGGCTAAAAGAATATTTTTAGAAAGTTTCATCCAAGGTAAAGATCCTTAATATTGGGTATTAAGCGGTTTAGTCAAGATTTTTCAATAGGCTTAATTGGCAGGTGCCTATCGGGGTAAAAATACAAAAAATAATCGTATGACTCCAAAATACAGGGAAATCAAGCGCATTTTTGGAGGAAGATCTTGGATTAAGCCTATATTCTTTCGAATGTTGAAACGGAGCCTTAAAACACTTTAATCACCATGGATATTTGGTGTCATCGGAATCATTAATATCCCCAACGAAATCCCAACCCCGCTAGGGGTGACATCATTGTAACGTAATATCCCCAAAGGCACCCAAAACCCCGCTAGGGGTGACATTACTGTAACTTCACAGATTTTGAACTTGATGTAAAAAGGTCATTTCCGGGCATGACAAACGATAAAGTCATGCCCAGAAACAGACATACATTAGGATGTGGATATAGTCGGAAAAAATTCTCGCAGCTTTACCGTTGTGCGGTTAAAAATGTACCGGAGAAGTACAATTACGTCTCCGGTACACACCCTCCTCGCCACCTTGCTTGTGGCACCAAGAGCTTACATTATCAATCATAACGTCGAGTAGAATCTCTTGGGAGCTATAGTCCTTTTCTAATTAATCTAAGCTCCCTATCATAAAGTAACATAAAAATCTATATTTTTTATAGACTATATCATCCACCCCTTGATTTTGGCCTATTTACGACCGGATATTTTTCACATTTACAATGTTACCGATTGATTTTTGTTTAAACATTTCACGTTCTAAATCAAAAAAGATCTATATTTGCACTCGTTTTCCTGAGAGTGTTGTATGAGGGGGCGCCACCCTTTCCGCTGGGCACCGGGGTTATTCATCATTTTTAACTATTTTAAATCATGAGTGAGTTAATCAAACTCGTAGAGGCACTTAACGAAGACCGCAAACAAAATTATCCTGATTTTGCG
>JBAYRB010000350.1:0-4071 GCA_041676905.1 Spirosomataceae bacterium | reverse complement strand
TCTAATTGATTATGTGAAGAACAAAGAAGTCCTCAACGTGGAAAGTGGATATATTTCTCGGTGGGATCAGCCTGGTTTAGGTGTCGAAATTGACGAGGAAAAGGTTCGTGAAATGGCCCAGATCGGGCATTCTTGGAAAAACCCAATTTGGCGAAATGCTGATGGTTCATTTGCGGAGTGGTAGGATCCACCCCGTAAAGATTAGCTTATTTTTTTCGTTTTTCTACCAGTTCTCGTATCGCGTCCGAAGATTGGTAAACCCGTTGTCCTGCTCGAATACGGGTACGGATAAATTTCGGTCGCTTTTTAGTTTCTTCGAAAATTTTGGAAATATACTCTCCTAAAAAGGAGATGCCCAGAATGGTCAGCCCCCCGAAAAAGACAATGAGGATGATTACGGTACTCATTCCTCGGGGTGTGTCGGGGAAGAAAACGAATTTCGCGAGAATCTGCCAGATAATACCCAAAACGGAAACGCCTGTAAGGAGAAAACCCGCATAACTCATCATCTCCAAGGGCGTAAAACTAAAACTAAAAATGGCTTTGCGAGCCCAGCCTATATTCTTACGCCAGTTATTGGTAGATACACCAAACATCCGCTCCGGTCTTACGTAGGGGACACCGGTCTGTTTAAAACCTACCCAGGCACGAAGACCACGTAGGAATTGTTCTGTTTCCGGTAGGGCAACCAATTCTTTGACTACCTTCCGATCGATCAACGAAAAATCTCCTGCATCTCGGGGAATTGGGATATAACTCAACTTTTGGAAAATCTTATAGAAGAGTTTATAAAACACATGTAACCAAGGTTTCATTTCCCGTTGCACCCTAACGCCATAGACGACGTCATGGCCTTCCATCCATTTTTCATAAAATTGAGGAATAATCTCAGGCGGATCTTGTAAGTCCCCGTCCATCAATACTACGGCGTCACCGGTTGCTATTTCCATGCCGCTCAGAAAAGCAGACTGAGACCCGAAATTTCGGGAATGGCTGATGCCGATGACATTGGGATCTTTATCACAGAGGGCATCAATTACTTCCTCTTGATTGTCGGGCGAATTATCGTTGACAAAAATAATTTCGTATCGAACTTTCAGTTGATTAAAGGTTTTAACCAATCGTTCGTACATGTAAGGAATCGCTTGCGCGTCTTTGTAGCAGGCAATGATCGCCGTAATGACCGGATTAAGCCCTGGGTTTTCAAAGGCAGGTAGTATGGTTTCTTCATACTTGACTTGATCCTGCCATTCTTTGTAGTGAATTAAGCCTTCTTTTAAAGAAGTCCGGGCAGTCCATTCAAAATCGGTGTTGATTCGGCTCGGATCTCCATACCATTCTGCCAAATCCCACTTACGCTTGCCCATGCTACCCCACTGAGGTTCCTGTTCGATACCGAAGGTTTCCCGTGTTATACTAATGAGGTCACCGATGGTGGTTTTTACTCCTGTAGCGACATTGTAGGATTTGCCCGCGGTTTCCGGACTAATTTTCAGGGCTACGTCTATGAAAGCCTCTATACAATCATCTATATATACGAAATCCCGACTGATATCGGGTGATACTAATTCGGGGAGTTGGCCTTTTCGAACGTTTTCAATCAACCGAGGTATGAGACGATCGGGTTCTTCCCATTTCCCATAAATGGAGTAAAGTCGCAAATTAACTGCCAATACTTGATGGGTACGGGCGTAATATTCAACCAGATAAGACGCCGAAACCTTGGATACGGCATAATGGCTATTCGGTTCAACCTTGTCCTCCTCCTTGGGCGCGGTACAGTTCAATCCATATTCGGAACTGCTACCTGCATGTATGTAGGTAATGCCCGATCGGCACTGTTCCAATAAGTTGACCGTTCCAATAACGTTGGTTTCATAGGTTAGGACAATGTTATTTTGCTTACTATAAGCCCCATATGCCGCTAAGTTAAATACCGTTCCCGGTTTGTATTTTTCAAATACTTCCCGTACAGAATTCGGTGATACGATATCACAATGGACAATATGGTCAAAGGGGACGTTCAACAACTTCAATCGCCATGCCTTGGTAGCATCGTGGGTTAACGCATAGCAGTCGGTTCGGATTTTATAAATTTCATCAAATAGGTTAGCGCCGATAAAACCACTGGCTCCAAATACAAAAATGGGGCCTTTCAGTCGCGCTATTTTGTCACGAAACAAGGGTATATTTTCAGGCATTCGTTAATTCATTTAAATAGGCATGACGAATATTCCGCTGTGCCTCTTCGAATTGGGATTCAGACATGGGTAAATAGTGCCATTCCATTTTATTCTCCATGTAGTCGACTCCTTTCCCTTTAACCGTATTGGCGATAATCAATTTAGGTAATCCGTTTTTACGCGCTTTGGCCTGGGCAATAGCATCTGACAATTGCTGAATATCGTGGCCATCGACTTCAGTAACATCCATTCCGATACTGCGCCACTTTTCGGTATCCGCCGTTACGCCCAATACCTCTTCCGTGAGGCCAAAACCTTGAATGCCATTCCTATCAATAAAGACAATGAGGTTATCCAACTGGTTCTGAATAGCATAGTGCGCAGCTTCCCAGGAAGTGCCTTCGTTGGTTTCTCCATCCGACATCACCACGTAAGCAAAAGATTCTTCCCCGATTAATTTAGCAGCATGAGCAATTCCTGAACCTATGGGAAAACCATGCCCAAGGGATCCGGTGGCAAAGGGAATACCTTTGTAATGCCCTGCACCCGGATGAGCGGGAAGGGTGGTTCCCTCTTTGTAATAGGTCGACAGGTCTTCATCGGTGATTTCTCCCAATTCATTGAGGGAAGCATAAAGCGCTGCTGCAGCGTGACCTTTCGATAAAATGAAGGTGTCATGCTCTTTTTTATGTAAGAAAAGGATAGCGATTAGTATATCGATACAGCTTAAGGAACAGCCGATATGACCGGCATTGGCCATATGATACATTTCCAAAATTTTTAGCCTCAGCTTCCCACTTATGGCTTGAGGGTTGTTCAGTATTGCCTCTTTTTGCATGACACAAAGTTAGATTTATTTTTGCATGCCTGAAAACCAGGGCGACGTTCTTGGAATTTATTCTTTACGATAAGAACGCCGCTTTATTTCATAATTTCAACCAGATCTTTAATAACCTCTTGGAAATAAGCCCCTTTGTGAGGGCCATACCAATTCATGGTAACGGTTTCATACGCGGCGAGTTCATACCAACGATCGTCGGTTATGTATCCCATATAACCTCCATTGAAACCAGTAACAATGAGGTTTAGCCCGTTGGTTTTTGCATAACGATCGATTTCTTCCATCAACTCGCCCGAAAAATCGCAGGGTACGCCGACTAGTAAAATATTGCCTAATCGAAGTGCTTTGATATCATTAGGGTATTCCCCAAAAGCTTTCTTAAACACCCAGGGACGTAGAGCCCATTGAGAAGTAATCCGAGGTTTGGGTTGGCCTAAAGGCAATGGCAATGTCAATGACATAAGCGTAGGAGTGGCCAGCGTGGTATCGAAACTTGCCTTTTTGAAGGACTGATAAACACCATTCCCCTGAACAACCATGGCTTCGATATCTGTCTCCCCATTTCCAGTAGGTCCCATACTACCTACCGCTCCTGCCATATACATTCCAAAGGTATCGGCCTGGTGCTCCAGTGAATCCACGAAAACTCCCGGCCAGTCGCGGGAAATCTTCCTGGTCGATGAATTCAGTATCGTCGAATGGGCTCCATACGTTGCAAATATTAGTTTTTCCCTGTTTTTTGAGGTTAATTCAAAAGACCGGATTTCGGGGTCGATGTTACCATCTTGCCCGGTAAGACGGTTTTTTATCGATGCATCGTCAATGGCCTCACGATAGGTAAGCACGACCGGTTCTAGTGTACTTTCGGCAGCCCGTAGCGATGCTAAAATAGCCTCGGCAAGCTGGACTTCAATTTGGGGGTCGTAAGGACCGGAGAAGAAGAGACTCGAAATTCCTGTACCCCATCCCCCTACACTGTTATGGGTGTGGGTAGCGCCCAAATAGATATTTTCATAGGCAATGTCACTGGCTGAATGCATTTGCTTG
>JBAYRB010000349.1:0-4081 GCA_041676905.1 Spirosomataceae bacterium | reverse complement strand
GACGAGTTGTCAGAGCGTTCAAACGACTGAGGTTGCAGATAGGAAAATCGAGTGGGCTGAAATCGATACGTTTTTTACGCCACCGCCCCCGTATAGGAACGAAATGGGGGCATTTCGATCCCCACTTAAATTTTACGATGGACGAGAAGTAAAATCTTCTGACGAATGGCCGGCCAGAAGGGCAGAAATACTTGGCTATTGGATGGACAAGATGGGACAATGGCCTGATTTTTTGGACCAGCAAGAACTGACTATCGTTTCGTCCGAAACTCGTGAAAATTTTGTCCAACATAAAGTAAGGTTTAAATGGTTGCCCGAGGAAGAAACGGAGGGGTATTTACTAATTCCAAAAGATCTTGTGTCTCCTTCGTCTGCAGTAATTACTGTTTTTTATGAACCGGAAACGGCCATTGGGGTGGGCGGAAAACCTCATCGGGACTTTGCATATCAGCTGGCTAAACGTGGCTTTGTCACCCTGTCTTTAGGGACGAAAGAAGCTTCGGCGGCGCAGGAATATGCGTTATATTATCCTTCCATCAAGGATGCTAAAATTCAACCCCTTTCAGCCTTAGGTTATGCTGCCGCCAATGCCTGGTATGCATTGGCAAAAAGACCGGAAGTGGATTCGTCCCGAATTGGAATTGTAGGCCATTCATTTGGGGGAAAATGGGCGATGTTCGCCTCTTGCTTATTCGATAAATTTGCCTGTGCCGCCTGGTCCGATCCCGGTATCGTATTTCAAAACGACAGACCGAGTATCAACTACTGGGAGCCTTGGTACCTAGGGTATCATCCCAAACCTTGGCGAAAGAGAGGGCTGATAACAGAGGAAAATCCTGCTTTCGGACTGTATCCTAACCTAATTAAGGAAGGACACGATTTACATGAGCTACACGCTCTGATGGCACCACGGCCTTTTCTAGTGTCGGGGGGGTCGGAAGATCCCGTTCAGCAATGGAGAGCCTTAAATCACACGGTTGCCATTAACCGTTTACTGGGCTATGAAAAGCGAGTTGCCATGACCAACCGGCCCCTCCACGATCCCAATCCTGAATCCAACGAAGTGATTTACCGATTTTTTGAGCTCTACCTAAATCGATAATCCCCGTATCAGAATGGGCTATTATCGGGTAGATGGATATAAATCCACAGAAAAAGATACACCGGTGGAGTAGAGTTTTATTTGGCCTTCACCCACTCCCCGGAACGGTACTTTCATAAACGGTTGCACGGAAACACCCCAGTGTTTACCTATCCGCTTTCGATAACTTACACCCAAATGAAAGACGGAAAGAAAATGGCGGTTTTCGTTTCGAAGGTTATAATGATAAGGATATTTACCGGGGTCTTCGTAGGTGAAAGTATAATCCTCATTTAACATAATATAGCTGGAAAGTCCTCCGGATAGTAACCATGCATGTCGTTCGCGATCTATCAATTTATAATTCAACAAGATCGGTATATCCAAAACCTTACAAATTGCATCAACTCTACTGGGCAAGCTTCCATAGCCAGTCCATCCTTCACTAGATTGGTAGTTATAAAAAGGGGTGTTATAATTCTTCCTGGTATATATCAACCCACCTGTAAACGACCATCGGTTATATAGGGGTAGTGATAGTGTGATGCCTAAATTTCCACTCAATTGACCTTTTAAAGCCCGGTCTCCCGACAGATCGGGTGCGGTAACTAAACTCACAATGCTGCCCTCCATACGACTGTTTGGTTTTTCAATAGCGGTAGTTGCGTAAGCTACCGCCACGGTGGGCATTGTAGGATGTAGTGGCTTTATTTCTCTTGAAATGCTTATTGGTTCCAAGGACAAGTTAGTTTTGACTATACTTTCTGAAGTTAAGTTCCTTGTCCTAGGAAGTGATTGGTCAATATTTTCATCTACGGAAATAAACTCTTTTGGATCCGTCGTAGCTCGTCGATCAGGAGGAATTTCCGTATGGGGTATCCGATCGATTTGGACGATTTCGGTGTTGTTTTCAGAGAAAACTACTTGCGGTTGGCTCGCGTCTTGGCGAGATGCTCCTTCCGTTTTTGGCACATTGCCAACGTCATCCCGAACCGTTTCGCGTGTTTCTTTCTTCTCGATGATTCTGTTTAAGTAGACCCCTGCCGTAATGAGCAGAAAGAGGGTTAACATACCTGAAATCCAAATCGTTTTTGAAGGGTTATTTGATCCATCGTTTTGCATTTTTTTGGAAAGGGCTTTCCAATCCCGCTCATCAAAGGGAATATCCGGTTCCTTTAAGCCCGATCTAAAAAATGTATCGATGGGGTGATCTTCATTCATATCTTTTTCCATTTTCATTTACCCATCGCCGTTTCCTTATTTTCTGGTTTTGTGGCTTCTTTCACGAACGCTTCAAGCATTTCCTGTAATTTTTTACGGGCTTTATGAAGATTCGCTTTTGAAGTGCCGACACTAATTCGCAACATTTCGGCTATTTCCTGATGGTTGTAGCCATCTATAGCATAAAGGTTGAAGACGGTTCGATACGCTGGAGTCAATTGCCTGATCAGGCTTAAGAGGTCTTCATACGCCAATTTACTGTAGATATCGGAGTCAATATGCACCGTTTCATGACCATCCAGGGGGTCATGTGTCGAAAAGCGGTAACTAGCACGGTAATAATCTATTGCTGTATTGGTCACGATTCGACCCAGCCAAAATTTAAAGGGGCGGGAAGCGTCGTAAGCTTTTAAATGATTAAAGACTTTCAGAAAACTATCGTTTAATATGTCGCCGGCTTCGTCGGCATTTCGGGCATAGCGTTTACAGATTCCCAGTGCATATCCATGGAAATGCTTAAATAAAGCATATTGGCTTTCCCTATCTTGTTTTAGGCAGCCTTCAATATACTTGATAACTATGTCATCTTCGGTGGCCGACAAGTGATATCACGGATTAAACTAATGTCTAATATGCTTCGTATACGTTGGCAAGAAGAGAAAGGTTGCCTAGCGAAAAAATATTTTTTCTTAACTAATCTCCGGCAACCCTATAGAAGTTCAGTTCGTATTGCGGTTATAACGATTCAACGACTTAAACCAATGTATATGAAAGGACGAACTATTGGGGTGAGGCTATTCTCTGTTGCGATTACACTTATGATGATGGGATGCGACGGATCAAAAAAAGAAGATCCTGAAGCGATACCTAAAGGCATCCTGTTGTATGATCACCCCGAATTTGGGAAAATACTAACCGATAGTGTTGGAAACGTGCTTTACTTTTTCGCCCGGGATGTGGAAGGGACTTCTTCCTGTTCAGGAAATTGTTTGAACACTTGGCCGATCTATTATAGTGAGGGGGCAGCAACCGATAAGGACATTGACCCTGCCGATATCGGAGTCATCATCCGGCAGGATGGCGATAAGCAGACTACCTACAAGGGATGGCCTCTTTACTATTATGCTAATGATTTAGAAGCGGGTCAGACGCTAGGGGACCAAATAGGTAACAATTGGTTTGTCGCAAAGCCCGACTATACGCTTATGCTAGCTCAGCATCAGTGGATAGGTAGAAATGGCGACTTATATCAGGAGGATCTTACAGAGGGAGAGGGGCTATCCCGATATTTAGTTGATGCAAAAGGGCGGACGCTTTACAGTTTCAGGAATGATCAATACCTGACCAACACATTTACCAATGCTGATTTTAGCAATAACAGTGTTTGGCCCATCTACGAAATCGAAAGCCCGATCGTTCCTTCCCTTCTAAACGTGGATGATTTTACGGTAATCACTGTTTTTGGGAGGTCTCAATTAACGTTCAAGGGATGGCCTATTTACCAATTTGGGCAAGATGAAGAACGTGGTCAGACGAAAGGGGTCGATGTACCTACGCTAGGTGTCTGGCCTATTTTAAAACCCGATTCTCCCGAAGCTACCATGCCTTAAAGAAACAAAGTTTAGATACATTCATTTTAACTGTAATGATCATGAAAAGCAATGTCAAATGGCTTCTCAAGAGTACGCTTATTCTATTTTTTGTGATGGCAGGCTGTAGTAAAGATGCCGATCCCGTTCCCGACCCCAATGGAAATGGTGGTGGTGGAGGCGGAGGTGG
>JBAYRB010000348.1:0-4086 GCA_041676905.1 Spirosomataceae bacterium | reverse complement strand
TTTGAAAGTCCACGGACGGCTGGTACTACCCATAAATTCGTTCCCTAGTAGGTCGGTAAATATACCCCTTTCCAGTTTTACCGTATACGTTTCGTCCGAAGCTAGTTCCCCGGGTTTGACGGTGACCACCCTTGGATCTTCCTCAATGACCACTGCGTCGGAAGTAACGTCGATCGTAATCTCGGAGGATGCTCCGGTAAGGACGATATTTCCTTTACCTTTTTTTACCGGCTCATCAAAGGTCAATACCAGGTTGCTACTGGTGGCAATGTCCTCTACACCCGGTATAGGATTTAGACTGACCACCGTGGGGTTCATTACGTCCACCGTGTGATCGTATTCTTCCTTACAAGCAACCAGACAACAGGCGGTGAAAATCACAAGGAGTAGTATCTTTTTCAAGGGACTGAGATTAAGCGTTTTCATTTCGATATTTCTTCAGAACTGTGGTTTCATTTTGAACTCATTTACGGGCAAGGGTCACGCTGAAGTCACCCCTTCCGGTTTCTCCTGTCTCGGTATTTTCCCACCCCATATGAAATGTGATGATGAGGGAGGTATTGGTAATCTGAGCTTTGAATTCATCGACGGGACTTACGTTTGTGAGGGTCACAGAGGCATCATTTTCCGTACCGGATATCGACCATGTACCGTCTACGCCGGTAAAGATGATAGGGCATTCCTGTGCTAAAAATTTGTTGGGGTAGCCGTTTTCGTCGGTCGTAAAAACCAGTCGCATCGCTCCAAAAACTTCGGGAGGGACTCCTTCCGGGGTAACTATATTACTGGGGTTTGCCCAAGTGCCACTAAGCCGTCCTGCCACCAATTGATCCGGATCGGGTATGGGATGTAAATTTTCTTCCCTGCACGACAACATGCAGATCAGGACGATGCAAAATATCAGGCCTTTATTGACAATTGTTTTCATAGGAATGCCATTTCTTAGTTCACTTTAAACAAACGAAAAGGTACATTTGACTTTAGGGTTTGACCATCGAGGCCCCAGCTTCCATCAGGTCGGAATCCTAAATGACTGAGAATGTTAATGGCTACATCTGTTAATCCGATGGGATAAAGTGGGTGCCGCTCCGAGGCAGGTCCGACGAGCTCGCCGTGGTGTCCTTTACCGCTATGGTCCTGGATGATATTTCCACGAATCTCATCCATTTTTAGATACAGGTTCAGCGCATTTAAATGGGGGTGATCACTCGTCTCAACATTCCGTTGATACATGTATTGGCGAAGGGTTTCTTGAGATAGCACGTCGGTCCAAATACGCACTTCGTTAAAGGAACCAGCCCAGTTAGGTGCCCCTCCACCATAACGTCCGGTACCTTCCTGAGCCAGACAGAGGTAATCAAAAGGTGCGGCCAGGTTATCCTCTGGTTTATAAGTCAATTTGGACTCCGCCATTAAGACCCCATTTTGGTATACGATACATTCATTTGTTTTATCGAATGTGACGGCTATATGGTGCCAGTTTCCATCCTCAATTGAGCGGGTCGAACCGATGTCATACCGTTCTCTTTTCTCATTGGCTATATTGATTTTCCAGGTATTACCGCTTCGGCAAAGCACAAAACCGGGATTACCTCCTGAATCCCAGTCTTTGTCGCCCATAATCACTGGGTCACTACTATTAGGCCCTGCTTTGATCCACATTTCGATTGTAAACTTATTCATTCCCTTCAGGGGCGTTCCGTTGATGGGGATTCGGACATAGGTCCCCTCGCCCGATGAAGCTCTATTGATGGTTAGGATGTTATCGGCATTTTCACGGGGAGGCATAACGTTGCCCAAGAGTTCCTTACTATCCAAGTCACCCCCTGAAAGAATCACAGGCACATTGAACTCCTCGATGGTGTTGCTGTTTTGTGTTCCGGATTCGGTTCCACCATGAGTTGAAACCAGGAATACCGCCCAGCTTTCGTTCGCATAGTTCGTGCGATCGTTAATCGTATTCAATAACTGCTCTACTAAATTATCGACCTGCTGAATAGCTAAGACATACTGGGCTTCTCGTAATTGATAACCGTAGGTCTTGCCTATTTCAGCCGGACTGCTGAACTGGACAAATACCGCACCGATATCGGATTGTTGTAGAACTTCAGCGGCCTTCGAAGCGACTTGCTGATCGGTGTTAAAGTTAAACTTTTCATCAGCAGCACTGTTTAAAACCTCGTTTATAACTGCGTCTCGTACAATGGAAGCTACCTTTATAGCAGGGTTAAGGTCCTTGATGCGTTTTACCACCGAAGGGTACGTATTGAACTTATTTCCTTCAAACGAATTATTTTGAATCGTGCCATGCTTACCGGGAGAAACGCCTGTCAATAAAGTGGCCCAACCCGTACTCGAATAAGCCGGTACCCCAGCAAACCCATTCATGCTATACGACGCTTGAGACAAGAGCCGATCAACGCCCGGTGTGGTTGCGTAATCGAGGGCTGTATTGATAATACCATCAACGCCAATTACTAATATTTTCTTAGACTGACCGGCCACCTGTGTACTCCAGCTGATACTCATAATCAGGGTCAATAGAAAACCCCAACGACCGATATTAAAGTATTTCTTTTTCATCTGCATATGGTTTTTATCGAACAGATTGTCTAATGCGGGGATAAAGGAATCTTCCATTTATTTGTAAAGGCGAATTACATAACTTCCCGGAAGCCCGAGTACGAAATTAAAATTCTCTGTCAGGTAACTCACTTGTTCTTCGCCGTCTACTTCTTCGACCACCTTCCACGTGCAAAACGTATTCGAATTTTTAACGGGGAAGTTCACATTCCAGATCTCACCTTCTTCGGTATCATTCACAAAAGTTCCTTTGAAGCCCGCGGATCTTTCCGTGGTAAAGTCGATGCGATTTCCATGGAGTTTTTCACCGTTGAGATAGCCTACGAAAAGGATTTGATTGGGTGAATCGGCTATTCTTTCGATGACAGGTTCTTTGGCCATTCCTGGCGCCCAGGAAGTAACTTCGAATTCTTTAAATTCAATGATGATTGCGTCGGTCAACAACGTACTTCCCGACGTATTCGTAACCTGGATGTCAAAGCGATACTCACCGGCTGGGATCGTATTGCCTTCCAGTACCTCTATCTTCCCTGTATTGGAATTGATGGTTACCGCTGGTTGCGTAACGAGTTCGGTCTTCAGCTGGAGCTCCTCGGGCGTCTCCCCACCTACAATAGGTTCCTTATAGCGGATTACGGGGAGTTCTTCTTTCAATTTGGAAATATCCCCCCCGTTTGTCTCTCGAATATTGACAATTTCGAAATAAATAGGCAAGGTTGATGTAGAAAAATTGAAATCTCCGATGTATTGCTCAAGGCCGGATATGGCGTATTGTTTTCTGTTTCGGTAATTAATGTCAGGGGCAATGCTACCTTCGCTGGGCACTTCAACGCATCCTGAAAACAGGAGGATTACTCCGAAATATACCGATCTGGTTAATCGTTTCGTGATCATGGTTCTTTTCATCCTTTTTTGCTTAATTAAATCCGAAGATGTGGGCATCGGGTGTGAGTACATGGACGATACCGTTGGTTGACCGAAGGCCAGAAATTGCCACTCTCACCGACTGGTAGAGTTCGCGGGGACTTTGCTCTCCACTGACATCGAGTGAAAAGACAATAAAAGCAGCTCCCATATTGACATTGCCCAGGTAATCCTCTCGTATGAGGTTAAAACGGGCTTTTTGGCCTCCTAAGGTGGTTGCGTAACTATAGGTGGGTGACAGCTCCGACCGGACAATCTGTTGCCCCGAAATGATATAGTTTTTCAATATCCCCGAAATTTCTTCCAGCAATTCTTCAGGTAACTCTTCCAAAGCAGGCCACGGTCCGTCGGGAAGAACCAACCTGAAATAATTATGAATGGAATAGTCCTGTGGAGCAAAAAAAGTATTTCCTGATTTATTGATCTCATCGACTAATCCACACATTTTAATCAGTGTGGATAAAGTGTCGAATTTGTCGGGATTATTTTCCAGGTACTGCATGGTCGACGTGTTTAGGATGGCGACCTGATCGTCCAGTATGCCACCGTCGCTATAGTAGTCATCATTGCAGCCCCAGG
>JBAYRB010000347.1:0-4086 GCA_041676905.1 Spirosomataceae bacterium | reverse complement strand
GCCCTTTTCGCGGAATTCTTCGATCGCAGGGTGGATAATCTCCTTTTCTTCGGTACCGAGTAGGCCATTTTCCCCTGCGTGGGGGTTCAGCCCCAATACCGCTAAACGGGGTTTGATAATGCCAAAATCGCTTTTTAACGATCGCAGCATTTGTTGGATTTTGTTCCTTAGGGCATCCCGAGTGATATGTTCCTTTACCTTTTCCAGTGGGATATGCCCGGTTAATACACCCACTTTCAGGTTTTCACTGACCATAAACATGAGTGCTTCCCGAACATTAAAGGCATCGGCAAGGTATTCGGTATGGCCTGGAAAATTAAAGTCAGGACCTTGTATATTGTCTTTATTGATAGGTGCCGTTACTAACGCGTCCAATTTGCCCGTTTTTAAATCCTCTACTGCCATTTTCAAAGCAGAGAAAGCTGATTTTCCCGACGCAGGCGAAGGTTTACCAGGTTCTATTTCAGCCTGATGGTCGATCCAGCAGTTGATTACATTTTGCTGCTTGCGATTAATTTGATCTATATTCTGGGCTCCGTAAAGCTGTATTTCCTTAAAATTGAGAAGCTGACGGTATCGGTTGAGGATGCGGGTAGAGCCGTAAATGACCGGGGTGCAAAAGCTACTCAATTGATGGCCTTGCACTGCTTTCAGGATGATTTCAGGTCCAATGCCATTGTAATCCCCCTGCGTTATTCCGATGACCGGTTTGCGTCGCTCTTCTAACATAATAATTTATTTCAATCGGTGTTGTGGGAAAGTTTAGTTCCCTAATTTTGCGCAAATTGCCCCGAAAGTTACAAAAATTACACTTCCATGAAAATTCTGATCGTAGATGAAATGCACCCGTCTTTGATTGACATGTTGACAACCAATGGATGGGAATTTGATTATGCACCTTCTTTAAAAAGAACTGAGATTCTTGAGCAGGTTGGACCTTACGAAGGTTTGATGATACGTAGTAAAACGGTTGTTGATGTTGAGTTTTTAGACAAAGCACCCTCCCTGAAATTCATAGCAAGAGCGGGTGCCGGTTTGGATCTGATTGATTTGGAAGAAGTTGAACGTCGCGGGATAGCCGTTTTCCATGCGGGAGAGGGAAACCGGGACGCGGTGGCAGAACATGTACTGGGGATGCTGTTGGCTCTTTTCAACAATATCATTAGGGCTGATCGTCAGGTTCGCAATTATGTTTGGAAAAGGGAAGAAAACCGAGGGGTTGAGTTAATGGGCAAAACCGTAGGTTTGATTGGTTATGGAAATAACGGCGGAGCTACGGCAAAACGGTTATCCGGGTTTGGTTGTAGGGTATTAGCCTACGATAAATACAAGGAAAATTACGGCGATGCCTATGCTCAGGAATGTTCTCTTGAAGAAATCCAGGATCAAGCGGATATCATTAGTCTGCACATCCCCCTTACCACATCTTCCTACCATTTAATCGATAAGGCATTTATTGATCGCATGGCAAAACCATTTTACCTGGTCAATGCCTCCCGAGGCGAAGTCGCCGATTTAACAGCAGTGGTAAACGGATTGAAGTCCGGAAAAATAAAAGGAGCTTGTCTGGATGTACTGGAAAATGAAAAGCTCCACACCTTAACGCCTGCCCAAAAAGAGGTTTTTGAATACCTTATTCAATCCGATCAAGTAGTATTCACACCGCATGTGGGGGGATGGACACACGAAAGTTACGTGCGAATCAATGAAGTGCTGGTCCGACAACTGAACGAGTGGAGAAGTCGACTTAATCTTTAATTTCGAACTGCCCTTTTGCTGAAACGGGAACACCGTCTTTCGATAAACCCTGCAGGATGATTCTGTAATTTCCTGGCTGGTCGGATGCGTTAAACTCGATTTTTGTTGGGGATCCAGGGGCTATCTTTACGGAAGGAGTCCAGAATAGTAAGTTGCGAAAATCCGGAAGACGCTCCGAATTTCGTTTCTTCTGATCGTAGTTCGGGACATAAAATTCCCGTTTTTCGAGTACGCCGTCGTAGGCAACGATGAGCGCTTTTGGGTCGACCTCAAAGCCGGAAAGGTCATGGGTGTAAGTATTGAAACTGACGATCCCCGGAAAAGTAAGTGGGCCTAAAAAGTACATCCGGTTGACAACGTCCGCTCGTTTCACCTTGAGTGGGTCGAAGTGGATAATACGATCGGTGTCAAATACCGGGATCCCGTCAATCAATATCAGCGGATCTTCTGTAAAATATTGTTTATGAACGCCGGTCTCAATCACGCGAGCGTAGTATTTCCCCCTTCTTAAACGGATCGATACGGGAGGAATATACTCGCTTAGCACCTCCTCCATCGTAGGGAATCGGGTATAATCATCTAAATAGTATCGAAAATCAGGGGTGTCATAAAAAGGCACAGTATCTAATTCAACCTCCGTTTTTGGGGCCGGAAAATAGCTGTTCACCGATTGCATATTGATGCTGCGTTTCAACAGAGCTGCCTGATGACGACCGTCCAACTCTAAGGAGGGAAAACGTGGTTTGTCAGTGATGGCAGCAAACGGACTGTTAACGATAATTTGACAAGTTGAATCGATGCGGGAATTGGTTTGAAAAACCATCTCTCTAGGCCCGAAAAAATCTTTTGTTTCCAGGATGAACGCTCCATTTTCATTAGTAATACCTACCCAAGGCATGGCCTTCGCGGAGGGAAAAGCCGCTAAGATTGACCTTCGGTCCAGCGGGGTTCCGTCCGATTGAGATACGATACGACCAGTAATGAGATGCCCATAAGGTTCGGGTAAATATTGGGGTTGGAAAGGCGTTGAAATCAACTCCTCCGACCTAAACCTCCTCCATCCATGGGTAAGCATCACGTCATCCAGCGCATTTGAAACCGTTTTACCTTGGGCAAAGTAGTAGTCCGGATTTTCAATTTGACCTTTTAACGCTGAGGTAAGTAAGAGGTAAGTGTTTATCGAAGTCGTGGATGGCTCTGGGAGGTCATCAGTGAGAAAGACGGCCAAGGATGCTTCGACCGTATCACTTAGGTGCTGAGGTTGGAGTTCTATCGAAATTTTTTCCCGTTTTCCGTATACCGCTTTTCCTGTCGTAACTTGAATTTCCTGATTGGTTAGTAGGGGTTGGAAGAAAAGTCGTTCTGCGACTGGTTGGTATTTGCTATCAAAAAGCGTGAGAACGTTAACTCCTGGGTTTAATTTCGTTTTGTCAAGCTCTAGGAGGGCATGGTTCCCCGCCCATTCCATGCGATATCCCAAGCTGTTTTCACCTTTATAAAGGAGTAGAAATAGGGGTTCATCCTGTGTACTGTTTAGACGAAATACGTCGATTTGTAGTTGGGAACCCCGATCCGTTACACGTAATGCATAACCCCGTTCGCTAATAATGTCGAAAGGATACTGATAGGTATTCCCTTTATTGTCCGTAATTTCAGCACTGTATTGTTTTCCTTCAACGGGGGTAAATAGAAAATGTCCAATTCCATGGACCTGGGGTTGAAACGACACTACGGTTTGTCCGTTTTCATCTCGAATGTAACCTTTAAACTCGAAACCTACGCCGTCCGAGTTCTGTCCTTTGAATGCAATTTTATTTTCTACCCCGACTAACGCATAGCCCCCTTCAGGGAAGAATTGCAAATCGGGCTTCTCAACATTCCGTTGTATTACCGGTAGCGGAAGAAAGGGATTGATAATGTATATGAAACTTTCGAAGAAATGAGAATCGGAAAAATTTTTCATCCATTGGGTGTATGCACGAACTCTGAACACACGGGTAGCCAAATCCGATGAGATACGAAAAGAACCCTCTCCCTTTCCATTTTGTATAGCTACCTTGTGCTGTATCACCGGCTCCCCATCCGAATCAATGAATTCTAAATAGCCAATAGAGCTTATTGGGGATGGTTTTAATTGTTCATCCGTCACCCACATCGAAAACCATACCGTTTCCCCAATGAGATAGGTAGGACGGTCGAGATGCACATATACTTTTTCCGCCATTTGGTCCCTGGCTTTTTGGTGAAGGGTTTCCAACGGGAATTCCGACTGACCCAAGAGGGGAACACTCAGGTGCAACAGTAAAATAAACGTTAGTAGAATGGTCG
>JBAYRB010000346.1:0-4091 GCA_041676905.1 Spirosomataceae bacterium | reverse complement strand
CGTAGCACTCGAATTAGATGTTCAGGCATTGAGTGAAGTAGTCGTTACCGGTGTCGGTGTCGCAACAAGTAAGAAACGGCTAGCAATCGCCGTGGAAAGTGTAAAAGCAGAAGATATGCCTAAGGTGCCGGCTGCTTCTATCGACCAGGCTTTGGTGGGTAAAATTGCCGGTGCACAGATCAACTCCATTTCGGGTCAACCTGGCCAACAGGCTGCTATTCTTTTAAGAGGTATCAACTCCTTAGGTACTACCCAACCGATGATTTTGGTGGATGGGGTACAAGTGAACGCCGGCAACAACCTCAACGGTTCGGACCAAAACTTATCGTCAAGACTTTCGGACCTCGATCTTTCTAACGTTGATCGAATTGAAATTGTACAAGGTGCTGCTGCAGCTACCATTTACGGAGCGCAAGGTGCTAACGGGGTAATTCAAATTTTCACTAAAAAAGGTACTAGATCACAAAAACCCAGAATTAACTTCAGCAGTCAAACTGGTTTCGACAATGTGATCAGAGGTAACCTAAAATTAACAGATCATCATTTTTATGCTACAGATAGCGAGGGATATTTGGTAGATGGTAGTGGTAGAAGACTTACTCCCGATGAAAATGGCAGAATACAGGAGCCTGTTTCAAACATCACAGGTACCACTTTAAACAATAAGCCTTATAAAGAACAGACATACGATCACCTTGGGCGTTTATTTAGAAAGAACATTCTGACACAAAACTCAAGTATATCAATATCGGGTGGTAGTGAAGCTTCCGATTACGCCCTTACGCTATCGCAGACCCATCAAAAAAGTGTCGTAAAAGGGGATTACAATCGGTATAATTTATCCGCTAACATCGGAATAGATCTCTTCAAAGGATTTACATTCCGCAGTATTACTCAGGCTTCTTATTCTGAAAACGAAACTGGGGGTATAACCGGTGCAAATAACATCTATAGTGCCATTGGAACTGCGCTTCTATCAAGACGGTATTGGGATCTTTTAGCAAGAGACAAGAACGGAGATCTGATTTCTAACGCAGAAAATAGTAACTCGATAAACCCGTTCTATTCGAACGAATATGTAGACCGCTTGGCTCAAAATACTCGTATCATTCAGAGCTTTAACTTTAATTACAAGTTTAATCGCTTCCTGGAGTTGGATTACAAGTACGGTATTGATAACTACCGTTACGATTACAAGATGTTAACCAAATACCAGTTGGACGTAACTTCGGCAGGTGCGGGTATCAGCCCAATAGAAGGTCGTATTACCTATGATAGAGACTCAGAGACCATCCACAACTCATTGTTCTCAGCTTTCTTGAAAACGGACTTCGAAAACGACTTTGGTTGGGATATTCCTATCCAAACAACTACTCATTTTGCATATGATTGGCGTAAGAGAAGTTATCAAAATGTTATTTCACAAGGTACTGGTTTTGCGCCTTATCCTCCCTATGGTTTGAATGCTACAACCAGCCGCCATACGGAAGAATCCATCACTGAATTCACTACTTTCGGTTATTTAATCAACCAACGTATCGATTATAAATCACTGTTCGGTGTATCGGGAGGTGTTCGTGTCGACTACTCTTCAGCTTTTGGAGCTGGTTCCGATCCTTTCGTGTTCCCTCGTGGAGATGCCTATTTTAATATCGGTGAAATCATAAACAGCAATACCCTCACCTATTTCAAACTTCGTGGTGCCTTCGGTAAAGCAGGTATTCAACCCGGCCCTTACGACCGACGTATTACGCTTAACTCCGGTGCGGTAGGAAATAGCGGAACACTGTATACCAAATTGACTGCTCGTAACCCACTACTTGATGTAGAGGTTTCATCAGAGCAAGAAATAGGTACTGACGTCGGACTTGTTCTTTCACAAAACAACTGGTTTAGCAATGTTTCTTTAGCCGCAACCTATTGGCAAAGAACTTCCACCGGCGTGATTCGCTCATTAGACCTATCCCCTTCTTCAGGTGTGGCAGGCATTCTCACCAATGCAATTGATCTAGATTCAAAAGGTTTCCAATTCAGCATTGATGCCGATGTCCTGAAAACAAATAATTTCACCTGGTCATTCGGAACAAGATTCGGACACTACAAATCGGTTGTAAAAAACATCGCCAATCATGCTGATATTACCCTGGGTGATAGCGGATCGGGCGAGTTTGTATTGAAAGAAGGCGAGACTGTAGGAGCATTCTTCGGCTATAAATACTTAACCAGTATTGACCAAACAGATGCGAACGGTGTTCGTTATATTTCAGCTGACAATGCAAGTCAATATGCGGTTGTAGACGGAAAGGTGATCAATAAAGTAACCAAAGCGGTTCAGTTCACTACCGACAAATACAAAATCGGTGATCCTACACCTAAGTTTAACATGTCGTTTATCAATGATTTTAATCTGTTCAAAAATATTGATATCAACTTGCAAGTTGATTGGGTTTACGGTAACGACATTTACAACCAAACAAAGCAATGGGGTTACCGTGACTTTGTACATTCTGACTTTGATAAGGAAATTACCGTCGACGGTGAAACAGGTGCTTTTGTGAACTACCATTACAGCCTTTATAATACGAACCAAACCAACAACTTCTTCGTAGAAAAAGGCAGTTTTGTTCGTCTGAGAAACGTCGGGATTTCTTATGATATGACAAGTTTGCTTAATGTGAATTTCATTAAGTCACTTCGCCTTTCCGTAACTGGTCGTAACCTTTTGACAATCAGCAATTATACCGGTATGGATCCTGAGTCTGGAGCTTCCCTCAACGACCCGTTGAGAAGAGGATTGGATCTTCACAATTTCCCAAATATGAGAACAGTTCAGTTTGGTGTTAATGTCGGATTCTAATCAGTAGGAACATCAACGAAAAAAGAAATAAAATGAAAAAATTAAATATATTATTTGTAGCATTCACACTTTTTTTGTCCACTGCGTGTGACAAGGAAAGTCTGGACCTTATCAACCCGAATGAGCCGGGTATGACCGCCTTAGAGACCGAACAAGGGTTAATCAGAGCCTCCCTAGGTATCTATGAAAAATTTGGCCTTGAATATTGGTGGCTTGCGCTCAATAACCACGACTTGATGGGAGATGCGTATGCCTCGCACGTTGGAAACTTTGCTTGGAGATGGCTTAATCAACCCACCTCAATGACCTTGAGTGATGGTACGGTGTTTACGCCTCCTGCAGGTGGGTCCCAACCCGACGAAATGCGTAATAGAAATTCAAGAGCATTTTCGAACGACAACCAATTCTATAACGAGTGGCTTGCCGTATATCTAGTGAACAACCAAGCCAACATGCTCCTTGAAATCCTTGAATCGGAAAACCTTTCCCTCTCCGGAAATGCAGAAGAGAAAAAGAAAATCGTTGAGGCTTGGGCTTACTGGTGGAAAGGATTCGCTTATTCCAGAATAGGATCGTTGTACATAGCCGGAATTATTACCGATGTATTCAACGAAACGAATGATAATTATGTAACGAACACGGAAATGATTGCAGCTGCAAATGCTAATTTTGACAAAGCAATTTCCGTACTGCAAACACTTTCTGCCACTGAAACCTATAATGAATTCCTGGGCGGAATGATCCCTTCGTTCACTAAGGTTGGTAAAGGTGGTGTATTAACTCCCGAAGAGTGGATTCGCAACATCAATACCTATAAAGCAAGAAATCTCTTGGTTAACAAATCGGTAAACGACTTGTCGGCAGGTGACTTGGCAGCTATAAAATCATTGGCTGAGAATGGTATCCGCCAAGGTGATAAAATCTTTACCATGCGCTCAGCTTCTGAGAATGATTTGGTGTCCTTAACAGCTTGGCAGCCCTATCGTTCACTAGCGGGATGGTCTTATATTAGCGAACGTTTAGTCCAGGAATTTTATCCAGGTGATGATCGTTTCACACGTAACTTCTATATTCCGGGTAATGGATATTGGCAGTTGAACCCTGGTTCCCGTGGATTCCAGTATAGTACAAGATACGATATCATTCCCATAGAAAGTGGCGGTGACTATTCAACGACTGTAACTGGGTTGGCGGAAATCCCCGTTGGAGGTTCTTTTGAAGAAAACGAGCTCAT
>JBAYRB010000345.1:0-4114 GCA_041676905.1 Spirosomataceae bacterium | reverse complement strand
TTAAAAAGGGGGGCAATGTGTTGTACCTTGCCCCGTATTGACGTGCAATTTAGTGTTTTAAATTAGCAAGCAGCCAAGGAATTAATCGTAATTGGGGTTTTGCGTAAGGGTGCTGCTCGCATCGAGTGCGGTTTGGGGAATAGGGAATAGAGCATGATGGGGTTCAATACTCTCATGGATAAGGTAATAGAAAGCCGGCTCATTCATACTGTATTTTTTAGTTCGTTCATACCAAACCCCCAGTCGATTTAAGGTAATTCTGCGTGGTTCCTCTATAATCAGTTCCCTAGCTCTTTCATCGAGAATGTAATCTAGGGTGACCTGGTCGGGTTCAACAGGTTTAGCTTTGGCTCGGTTTCGTATCACATTTATGTTTTCGGCTGCACTGACAAGATCCCCTTTATGAAAATAGGCTTCTGCACGAAGAAGATAGGCTTCGGCGAGGCGATAGACAATAAACTTGTAATTGGGTGTGGTACTGTTGTTCATTGTTTCGATTACGCCTTCTCCTTTTCTTACCATGGGATAAATGAATTGAATGGTATCAACCAGACCAGGAGCTGTGAAATCCACTTTTGTGCCGTAAAGAGAATTAGCTGGGTTGTTATAATACCAATCTCTTCGAATATTCCAGGGGGAGTTTCGCATATCATCCCATAGCTCACCCGCCCAAATATCATAATTGTAATAGTTAGTGGTGCGGATAAAACCCACGGGACGTCCTCCTAAAGAATCGGCCAAAACCATTCCCTGTCCTCCGTTCGGGGCGATGAGGTTACCATAGTAAGGCCCCCAGGTACGTGACAAGCTCGCACCGGCAGCCCCGCCCGGTACGCGAGGTGCGGTTTGCAACACCCAAATCGATTCCGTATTTCCCCCACTTCGGTTAGCATTGTTTTCCCAGAAAATATCTGAGAACGCGTCGCCTCCCCCCGCAGGAAAATGCCCCGAATGGGTAGGGTCATTCCCAAATCGCTCGGTGATGAGTCGGTAATAGCCCGAATCAATAATACGCGAAGTAGTTTGAATAGCAAGGTCATACGCTTCTAACTGTAAGTATAGGGTTGCAAGTAACATATCGGCCGCTGCCTGTGTTAATTCGCCTTCACGAACTTGATCGGGATTTGCCGGTAGGTTGGCAGAGGCATACTCCAGATCCTCTCTTATAAATTGGAGAACCTGATTTTTCGGTGCTCGGACAAAGTCAAATTCGGGAACGAGGATTTCACGGGTAATCAACGGTACGTCACCATACAAATTGACCAGGTTATAGTAAGCATAGGCTCTGAAAAAACGAACCTGTGCGAGTACCTGTTTTTTCTGTTCTTCAGAATTCCAGGGCACTTCCGGTTTCTCCGCATAGTCGATGATGGCGTTGGAGCGAGGTATCAGGGTTTGATAGGCTTTATTCCAGAAATAGGTTGATGCCTCATGGGTTGAGTTAAACAACCTGAAATCGACCAGCAAATAGGGACGGTGTTTTTGACCCACCGTAGCAATATCCGTTCCCATTCTCAGGTATTCACGGTAAGGATAACCCCCATTTTGAGACCCATTGTCGTTGTAAATGAAATTCCGGGCATCAGCATAGAGGGTATTGATGGCCAATTGGATCGTTTGTGGGTCGGTGTAAGCGTTTTCCGTACTGAAAAAGTCCTTGGGCTTTTCATTCAAGATATCGGGATCGCAAGCGCTCAGCATTACGCCTCCCAAAAAAAACGCGGCTAGTAAGGGGGATTTATATTTTCTAGAGAATAACATCTTCATTTTCTTTTGCGGTTAAAAACTGAGATTTATACCACCGGTCCATGTTTTTAGACTCGGATATTGTCCTCTTCCTGATCCAGTCATTTCCGGATCCCAACCTCTCCATTTAGTGAAGAGCAGCGGATTTTTAGCACTGACGTAAAGTTGCAGGCGATTAATCTTCAGTTTATCGAGGAACTGCTTGCCGAATTCATAGGTGAGTGAAATGTCTTGTACCCTTAAAAAAGAGGGGTCTTCCAGTATCGCCACCGAATGAGCGTTTTGGTAATCCAGTGAGATATGATCATTGGTTGGATTATCAGGCGTCCACCAATTGATATGCTGGTCTCTTACACGGAACGACCAGCTCGAAGTGGGGAGTAACATGCCGCTATTGTTACGCAATCCTCCCTGACGGCCTAATAGTTGAATGAAAAGACCGAAATTCTTGTAATTTAGCTGGGAATGAAATCCATAAGTAAATTTGGGTACGTCATAACCGATAATGGACCGATCCCCATCCTGGGTGATTTTCCCGTCGCCGTTTAGATCTTTAATTTTGAAGTCACCTGGTCTGAATCCGGAAGGGATTTCATCTCCAATTTGGTAAACCCCATCGATCGTATAATTATAATAGGCGCCTATTGATTTCCCGATGAACCAACCGTTTGCGATATCATCCAGCTCCCGACCATTTTCGTCTAATTCGCCATAAAGCCGGGTTATTTTGTTTTTGTTTTGGGCAATGTTGAATCCCGTTGACCATTCCCAGTCATTCTTCCGAATATTAATCGTGTTGATCATCAATTCAATGCCCCTGTTATTGACCGACCCGAGGTTCGATAAGACACTGCTAAAACCATTCAGCGTAGGGATACGACGACTGACGATCAAGTCTTTCGTGTTGGAATTATACAAATTCAGGTTTCCACCTATTCGACCCTTAAACAATTCAAAGTCAATCCCCAGGTTTGCCGCATAAGTGGTCTCCCATTTCAGATTCGAATTCCCCATGGAAGTCTTTGCAATACCGAAGGCCGTATTTCCATCGAACAAATAGTTATAACCGGTACCCGTAACAATGCGACTTAAAGAACCATATCGCGCAATTCCCTGGTTTCCATTGCCTCCATAAGAAAGTCTGACTTTTAATAAATCAATTACGTTATTACTTTCCAGGAAGGCTTCATCGGAAATGATCCAGCCAAGTGCCATAGAAGGAAAGAAGGCGAATTTATTATTAGCACTGAAGACAGAAGCTCCATCTCGACGGCCGGTCAGCGTGAGGAGATATCGATTTTTAAATTTGTAATTTACCCGTCCCATCATGGCGATTGCCCGATAGTCTGAATAGCCGGCGTCGGTGGTTTGATTTTCACCTAGACTTAAACCGTAGAATTCCAGAAGGTCGGTGGGAAAGGTATTGGAATTGGCCGTAAGCGTGGTGTTGTTAGCAAAGTTGTAGTTGTACAAAAACGTGACGTCCAGGCTATGATCGGCGTTAAAATCCCGATTGTATTTCACGAGACTTTCTATATTCATATCCTGAGACTCCGTGACAGCATTGCTCGCACTGGCCACTCGATTGAGTCCGCCCGCATTGAAGGAGGGTGTAAAGCTGTAATTCTTAGTGTTGATTATATGGTTGGAATAGGTAAAACGATATGTCAAGCCCGGTATATAGGGGATATCAATTTCACCAAAGAAGATTCCAAACAGTTCTTTACGTTGATTGGTAACTTTATTAAGCGTGGGTAAGAGGGGGTTTCCGACTAAACCGTCGGTCATCGGTGTGGGGTTGAGAATGGTTTCTTCCTCGTCGAGGTACCAGGTTGCATAGGGACTTAGCCAGAAAGCATTGGCTAGATTGGCTACGGGGTTTGAGACATCTACGAAGGCGAAAGATGAGTTCGTGCCAATTTTCAGCCAATTGGTAATTTCAGTTTCTAAATTGACCCGGAGTGAGGTGCGTTTGAACTGGTCGCCCATAACGCGCCCTTGTTGATTGGTCCAGCTTCCTGCCAGGTAATAGCTGGTACGATCCGTTTTAGCGCCGATATTAAGGTTGTAGCTTTGGATAGGGGAGGGTTGTGAAATTTTCTTGATGGGATCAATGACTCTATTTTGCTTAAAGTTTTCGATTTCATCTTGGTTTAAATATTGAATAGGGTTATCCAAATTGGGATTGGGGGCTACACCTCTAAATGCAAGTGTTTTCTGATAGTCGAACTTTTTCTGAATATATTGTTCGGGGGTTTCCAGGTCGAGGGTCATCAGAAAATCTTGTGTTCCTGCATAACTATTAAACTGGATCGTCGGTTTGGCCGAGGTCCCTTTTTTAGTCGTAATTAATATGACGCCATTGGCA
>JBAYRB010000344.1:0-4114 GCA_041676905.1 Spirosomataceae bacterium | reverse complement strand
TCGAACGCTTGCCGAAGGGTTTTAACGAAGGTTGTTATGAAAATGAGGTTACCCGTGTTTTTGATACTCACCGTAGCCTGTTTACAAGTCGGGGCATCAGCTATTGGACAGCAAATTACACTGTCTGAGACCAATGCGACCCTGGAACGTATATTTAAAAGGTTACGCAAACAAAGTAATGTCGATTTTGTCTGCAGTAGTGAACAACTCCGACGGGCGTCTCGTGTCACACTTCACGTTACGAATGAACCCCTGAAGGATGTTCTAGACAAAATCTTTGTCAACCAACCACTTACCTATACCCTGAAAAACAAGACGATTGTTGTTCAAGATAAACCGGAAGCCTATAAAACTTTAGAGAAACCCGTGTTAATTAATTCAACGCATCGCTCCACGCTTTCGTTGCTGACATTGGCGCCTCCGGAACTTCCGACCAAGGTAAGGATGGAACGTATACCCGTAAGCGGATTGGTACTTGATGACCAAGGTGAACCGCTTCCGGGCGTAAGTATTTTAATAAAAGGCACACAGCAAGGCACCATAACTGATTCCGAAGGCCGTTTTTCCATACAAATCCCTGACGAAAATGCCGTGTTAGTTTTCTCCTTTGTGGGTTTTATCACCCAGGAAGTTCTAGTAGGTAGTCGGACGAACCTGGAGATAAAATTGATGGTAGACGAAAAGGATTTGGAAGAATTGGTCGTGGTGGGTTATGGAACACAGAAAAAAAGTGACCTCACAGGGTCGATCAGTTCCGTATCTAGTGAAGAAATAAGAGCCTTCCCTGCTACCAACGTCTTACAAGCACTGGCTGGTCGCGCGGCTGGCGTTCATATTACCCAAAACACAGGGGAACCTGGTGGTAGCATGAGCGTTCGAATTCGCGGAACTAACTCTATTCAAGGTAGTAACGAACCGCTCTATGTTGTCGACGGATTTCCTATTTCGGGAAGCAACCCCACGATCTTGAACAACCTGGACATTGAATCAATCGAAATCTTGAAAGATGCCTCAGCCACCGCTATCTATGGTTCCAGAGGGGCAAATGGGGTTGTGTTGATCACCACAAGAAGTGGCAATGCCGGTTATTCATCGGTGAGCTTGGAGTCGAACTTGGCTTTTCAATCCATCCGTAGAAAGATGGACATGATGAATGCTCGGGAATATGCTGAGTTTTACAACATTGTAGCCAAGAATGATGGCTGGGGAACTGCCTTTAGTGATAGTGAAATAAGCGCATTGGGTGAAGGTTTTGATTGGCAGGATTTCGTCTTTCGCGACAATGCCCCCCTCCACAATCACAATTTGACTTTCCGAGGAGGTAACTCAACGACTCAATATTCATTATCTGGATCGGTATACAACGAAGAGGGTATAATTGAAAATAGTGGCTATGATCGATACTCGTTCCGTTCAAACATTAGTCATAAAGTAAGCGATAAGCTCAAAGTGAACGGCAGTGTAGTATTGGCAAATATTAAAAGAGAGAACCAAAGTAGTAGTGGAGGCGGTCGAGGTACTTCCCTAATCGCCGGGGCGTTGTACGCATTTCCAACTGTAACCCCGCAAAATGACGATGGCAGCTGGCGAAATCTAAAAACGCTCTACCATTGGTCTCCGGAAATCAACAACCCCGCTTTGATGATCTATGAAACAAGTTCAATTGCCCGTTCGAACAAGGTTCTGGCGAATGTATCGCTCGAATATAGTCCAATCAAAGATCTGACTCTTAAAATTATGGGAGGGATCGAGAATAGTGACGACCGAAGTGATTCTTATCGGACCAACAATTTCATCGGATCAAGTGCGAATGCCAGCGTCTCAACTTCACAGTTTCGTAGTCTATTGAATGAAAACACCCTTAACTATACAAAAAGTGTTGGAAAGCATCGGTTTTCCGGACTGGTCGGATTTACCTATCAAGATTTTTTGTCGACATCATTGAGTGCGAGTGGTACCGATTTTCTTAGCGATGTTACGGAAACTTACGACCTTGCTGCAGCTTCCGTTCCCGGTATACCAGGATCCGGTTATTCCCTTTCGGTTGTCGTGTCGGGTCTAGGTCGAATAAATTACAATTTTGATGACCGTTATCTCGCCACTGTTAACTTCCGAGCCGATGGATCATCGAAATACAGTCCGGGTAATAAATGGGGATATTTCCCTTCGGGATCAGTGGCTTGGCGCTTATCCAATGAAGCCTTTTTAAGTGATGTCGACCTTATTACCGACTTGAAAATTCGGGCTGGTTGGGGTCAAACCGGAAGTCAAGCCATTGGGGCATATGCAACGCTAAACCGATTATCATCTGGAAAAACTGTATTAGGTAAACAGTATCACACCTATTTTGCTCCTGGGACAAACCTTCCGGGAGACTTGAAATGGGAAACCACCGAACAAACTAACATAGGAATCGACCTGGCCGTTTGGAACAACCGTCTGAGGATTACGGCCGATTATTATGACAAAAAAACCAAGGATGTGCTTAATTCGGTGCCTTTACCACCGTCGGGTGGATTCCGAACCACCATTGATAATATCGGAGTCATCACCAATAAAGGTTTGGAAATAGAATTGGGTACTGACCTCTTTAAAGGAGAATTCAGTTGGACACTAGACGGAAATATTGCTTTCAACAAAAGCCGCGTTGAAAAACTCTATAAAGGTCAAGATATACTTGGCTCATTTATCAACGTTACCCTAATCAATGATCATTTCAATATTCTCAGGGAAGGGGAAGAGTTTGGTGTGTTCTATGGATATCTAGAAGATGGTTATGATGAGTCTGGGCGACTTGGAAAATATAAGGATATCAATGGCGACGGTGTAGTCAATGTGCAAGATAAAGTCATTATTGGCAATCCTAACCCCGACTTCATCTACGGTCTAAATTCTTCCATCTCTTTTAAAAATTTCGAGTTTACCCTATTCCTCCAAGGAACCTATGGTAACGACATATTCAATTTAGCGGGGTTGAACAATACGTTGGACGTAGGTTTTGGTGGCAATATGCCCCGAGAAGTGCTATACGATCATTGGACACCCGAAAATCCCAATGCGAAATATCCGATTCCCAGCCGCACCAATCAAGTTCGTGCGTCGGATCGATTCATCGAAGACGGGTCATTTCTCCGATTTAGAAACATCCAATTGGGGTATAATTTCCCGCTCAGCAAATGGGGTATTGCCGGTATCAAGAACCTTTACGTCTATATGGGTGGTAAAAATTTAATCACTTTGACTAAGTATTCTCGTTGGGATCCCGAAGTAAACTCCCTCGGTGGCGCCAGCTCGATTAACCTGGGCATCGATTACCATACTTACCCCATCAATAAATCCATCAATTTCGGAATCCGGGCCGATTTTTAACGATAGCTATTCAAGAGATATGAAAAAGATATTCATCATAGCTTCGGTTACTTTTCTTCTTGCTGCATGTAAGGACATCCTGACCGAATCCCCAAAGGCAATAGTAGTTGAGCGCTTTTATCAAAACGCAAATGACCTCGAAACCGCTGTTAACTCCATTTTCGCTCCCTTAAGAGCGTACAACTGTTTTGGTGCGCTGTACCCCTGGCAAACGGAAATATACAGTGACTTCCAATTAGGTCGGGGCAGTTATGCCGTCCTGAATGAATATGAAGGATTGGATAATACCAATGTTACCAGAATAGGACAAATGTGGAACGAATTCTATTTGGCAATTCGTAACGCCAATTTGGTGATCGCCAACGCGGAGAATGCCGTCAATGCTACACCGGCAGAAATTGCTAAATATGTAGGTGAAGCACGCTTCCTACGGGCATTTAGCTATTTTTGCATCATCCCCTATTTTGGTAAACTGCCCATTCGAACCGAGGAAAACATTAGTGATACGGAAGTGCCACTCAGTAGTGCGGAAGCTGTTTTTTCATTGATATTAGATGACCTCACTTTTGCCGAACAAAATTTACCGGAAACAGCTTCCGTTCCTGGTCGCCCTACCAAATGGGCAGCGAAAGCTGTGCTATCCCATGTGCATTTCTACCGCAACGACTACCCAACCGCGAGAGCAAAAGCCGCGGAAATAATTAATTCCAATGCCTTTTCGCTCGTAGAAGTTAAGAATGTCGAT
>JBAYRB010000343.1:0-4117 GCA_041676905.1 Spirosomataceae bacterium | reverse complement strand
TCTTCTTGTGCCAGCTCACCTCCTGCCCCGCTCTTGGTTTCCTCCAAAAGTATGAGCGATTTAATAGCGCGCAATGCACGCAAGGTGTCCTGGTCTTTTGCCCGCATGGCATCTTTGATACCTGCTTCAACCTGGTTCTTTAATGACATATAATTTAAATATAAATTAGAATATTGTTCAATGGGTAAAGCAAATGTTACCTTTGTATCGGTGTTGTGTGTACAAAGGTACAAAATGCAAATTTAATTACCGGTCGAGCCGGTAGGGTTTTGGTTATGACAAGGTTAAGTGTAAATATTAATAAAATAGCCACGCTTCGCAATTCGCGAGGAGGAAATAATCCGGACGTGATCAAAGTCGCTCAAGATTGTGAACGATTTGGGGCTCAGGGAATTACTGTTCATCCCCGGCCTGATGAACGCCATATTCGGTATAAGGATGTCTATGAATTGAAAGAGGTCGTTACGACAGAATTTAATATTGAGGGGAATCCCTCTGAAGAGAAATTCGTCCGACTTGTTCTCGACGTAAAACCAGACCAGGTTACCCTTGTTCCGGATGCTTTAGGAGCGTTAACCTCTAATGCCGGATGGGATACTATCGCTCATCGTGAAAGTCTATTCCGCTGGGCGGATCAGTTTAAATCTGCTGGAATTCGGGTATCTATATTTGTAAACGCTGACCCAAACATGGTGGAAGGGGCTTTTCACGCAGGAGCGGATCGGGTAGAACTGTACACCGAACCTTATGCAGCTCATTATCACCAGGATCGAGAATCGGCCATCGCCCCCTTTGTAGAAGCCGCAAAAGTAGCTCATGAGGTTGGACTAGGCTTAAATGCAGGGCATGATTTGGATTTGCATAACCTGGCTTTTTTGAAAAATCGCATACCCTGGCTGGACGAGGTGTCGATTGGGCATGCACTTATATGTGATGCGCTTTACTTTGGCTTGGAAAACGTCATTCCCATGTATCTGAGACAGTTGGCTCAGGATTAATTTGAACCAAGAAAATTAAGAACCGTACTTAAAAACCGATTCGGTTGCTCTGCGTGGACCCAGTGTCCGGCGTCTTCTATACCTATTATTTGCGCGTTCGGAAACATTTGGCGAATCGCTTCTTTGTCTTCTTCGAGAATATAATTTGATTTCTCTCCCTTGATAAACAAAGTTTTTAAATCGAGGGGTGTTGCCGAAGTGACCGGTTTGCTAATTTCAATCATGTCTCTTTTAATGACTGGCAAATTCAATCGCCAGGCATATGCGCCATCCTCTTTTGTGTAAAGGTTTTTGAGGAGAAACTGTCTAACCGATAGAATAGGCTCATAGCCCGAAAGTATTTCATCTGCTTCTTTTCGGCTCTGAAGTTGCTCCAGAGGAATGGCTGAAAGACCTTCCAAAAGTCGGCCGTGGTGGGGTTTGTAAGCTTTGGGTGCAATGTCGACCACGATTAATTGGGAAACATCTCTGGGGTACCGACTCACGTATTCCATGACAGTCTTACCACCCATCGAATGCCCGATAAGGATCGGATTTTCCAGTGCTTTCTCTTCAATAAATTCCCTCAGGTCACTGGCCATAGAAGGGTAATTCATTTCAGGTAAGTGAGGGGAACGCCCATGGTTTCGTTGGTCGAGTAAATAAACATTATAACCTGCTTCGGCCAATTTCTTTCCCATGGTTAACCAGTTATCCGACGATCCAAATACACCATGTAAAACCAATAGCGGTTGCTTGCCTCCCTCAATATTCCTGTAGTATAAAGACATAATTCACCTTTTTTTAGCCCAAATTTGTATAGTAAAGTAAACGAAAAATTTATATAAAAAGCTTGCCACTCAAATCGTAAGGGATTGTATATAACTTATAAAAATAATAAAAATTGCTTAATATTATATAAATATTTAAAGGGTGGTGGTGGGGAGACAGACACCTTATCTTACATTTTACTCCCTAACTTCCCCACTCATCAAGTCGTACAAATCTACCTAAATATAAGGACAGATGAACGGTAAATTTCTCCCTTAAAAGAGGATGAGCGGGTATAAGGGGAGCAGGGGGACTATGAAGCGGGGCTTTTTCCGTAATTGGTGCAGAGGTTCGGTTGTGAAATGAGTTATTCTTTTCTTTTTTTGTTTTCTTTACAACCTCAACGCGTATGACGTTGATTTGTCTGTTATTAAAAAAGTCAAAATTTTGAAAAAAGCTTACGTATTTCCAGGGCAGGGATCTCAGTTTTCAGGCATGGGATCTGATCTTTACAATTCTTCTACCGAAGCGAAGGAACTGTTCGACATGGCGAACGATATCCTCGGATTTGACATTACCAAAGTGATGTTCGAGGGTACAGATGACGAATTAAAGCAAACCAAGGTTACACAACCTGCCATATTTATTCATTCAACTATTTTAGCTCGAGTTTCAGACCATTTTGAGCCCGATATGGTGGCAGGTCATTCCTTAGGTGAGTTTTCGGCCTTAACGTCGGTCGGAGCACTTTCATTTGAAAATGGGTTGAAATTAGTGGCTCAAAGAGCCATGGCTATGCAGAAAGCTTGTGAGCTTGCACCTTCATCGATGGCCGCCATTTTGGGGCTGGAAGATGAGAAGATCATTGAAATTTGTGCTGAAATTAAAGACGATATCGTTGTGCCCGCTAATTTCAACTGTCCCGGACAGGTTGTCATTTCAGGCACAGTCACGGGCGTAGAAAGAGCCTGTGAACTTTTAAAAGCCGCGGGAGCTAAAAGGGCAGTCATACTACCCGTTAGTGGTGCGTTTCATTCTCCATTGATGGAGCCTGCACGAGAGGAATTAGCTTCTGCAATAAGTCAAACAGCGTTTTCCACCCCCAGTTGTCCGGTTTATCAGAACTTCACTGCTCAAGCAGCCAGTGACGTGGACGAAATCAAAAAGAATTTGATCGACCAATTGACTGGTCCCGTTCGTTGGACGGAATCGGTTCGGCGCATGGTGGCCGACGGCGCAACTGAAGTTATTGAATGCGGACCCGGTAAAGTATTGCACGGCCTTGTTAGAAAAATCGATTCTTCGGTAGCGATAGCGGCCATTTGAAAGTACGAAGAAATTACTTGGCAAAAGTTAGGGAGGGGATTTTATTAAAGAGTTCGTAAATGCTATTAGCAATCGATATTGGAAATACCGATGTGGTGTTTGGGATCTACCAACAAAGCAAGCCGATTTATATCTGGCGTACCGCTACGGTTTCCGAAGCGCCGGTATATCGTTATCAGGCTTTCCTTCAACTACAAATGTTGGAAGCGGATATCATTCCCGGACAAATTGAAAAGATTGTGGTTAGTAGCGTCGTGCCCGAACTCACTGTTCCCATGACTGACGCATTGGAAAAGCTCACCGGGGTTAAGCCGATTATTGTTAATGCCGATACCTATCCTGCACTTCGCCTTGATATCGATCGCCCCTATGAACTTGGGAGCGACCTGATTGCCAATGCGATCGCCGTTTATCATCGTTACCGTCAAAACAGTATCATTGTAGATTTCGGAACAGCCTTGACCTTTACTGCAGTGACAGGCGACGGCCGAGTCGTCGGTGTGTCGATCGTACCCGGACTGAAAACAGCGGTCCGGGCACTATTTGCTCATACCGCCCAATTACCAGAGGTGCCTTTGCTACAACCGGAAACGGCTATTGGGAAAAACACAACCCATTCTATTCAATCGGGGATTTTGATCGGTTACGAAGGGCTAGTAAAATATATGATTAGTCGCTTCAAACAGGAAATGGGGGGAGAGTGTGTAGTGGTAGCTACCGGTGGACTGTCTTCCATCATTAATACGTTGGCAACCGAATTCACGGAAGTGGATCGTGCCTTAACTCTCGATGGTTTGCGGATTATAGGAGAGTCTAGCTAGAAGGGACCTAGAACAAATGCATAGAAAAGAGGGTGTCTCAAAAAGGCACCCTCTTTTTTGTTTTTATAGGGTAGGTTAATTGCTTGAACTTTTGTATCTTAATGGTAAGAAACGAGACAAAAAATGGGTCGCCGTCAACCTACCTTTAAACCTTATCATCAGCATCAGTTGATGCTTCTGCCGCCGAGTTTGGAAGAATTAATCCCCAAAGACCATGCCTGT
>JBAYRB010000342.1:0-4117 GCA_041676905.1 Spirosomataceae bacterium | reverse complement strand
CAAAACGCATGTATATGGGCGGAACCCTACGAAACCCCGATCTAAAACCTGAAATTTCTACTTCCCATGAAATTGGAGTCGATTTCCGTTTCCTGAATAACAAACTTGGTTTGGAAGCTACTTACTACGAGCGCGGCAACAAAAATCAGGTATTGTTAATCAGTACCCCAATTGAATCAGGTGCCAGCAGCAAGCAAATTAACGCGGGTCTGGTACAAAGTCGTGGATTTGAATTGGGCTTGAATGCGACACCAGTAAGTAATGATGATTTCCGTTGGGACATGAACATTACCCTTACCCGTAACCGTACCTCCATCAAGCGATTAGCAGAGGGAATTACCTTCTTCCCCTTTGTCAATAATTACAGCGGTGTTGAAATTCGGACTTATGAAGGAGGTGACATCGGTGATATCTACATGAGACCGATATTGACCGTAAAGGATCAATCATCACCCTACTATGGCTATCCCATCGTAACGAGCGGTGGTCTTTACCAAACCGACAACGATTTGAATAATTTGGTAAAAATTGGAAACTTCAACCATGACTTCCTATTTGGCTTTCAGCCCACACTTACCTATAAAAACTTCACCTTATTTGCCAATATCGACTGGCGTCAAGGCGGAGAGTTTTTCTCCAATACCATGATGTTCTTAGGGAATAATGGTCAATTAGAAGAGACGTTGTCGGGTGTTGAATACGATCCTAATCGCAGCTTACCGGAGCAAATCAAGGAAAATCCCGATAAATACCTTGGCAAATGGATAGGGGGTCGTAATGGTGCCTACGGTGGAATGCCCTGGCCAGAAGGTAGCCCAGAAGCAGCTCGGAGACTTCAAGATGCTAGCTTGAATCCGGGGGTATTTGAAACACGTGACGCAGCTGGAAATGTCGTATACGTCGAAAATTTAGGAGGCCCTGGTAGCAAGTGGTTAGATCCGTTTAGTGCCTATCGATATGCCCACCGACCTTTCCCCGATCGTAACTTATACAGTGCAACTTATGTAAAACTGCGGGAAATTTCAGTGACCTATCACCTACCCAAAACATTGGTAAACCGCATGAAGCTTCAAAATGCTTCGATTGCGGTAGTGGGTAACAACCTGTTCATGTGGACAAGTCACGGTATCGCCGGTTTGGATCCCGAGAGAGCCTTTAGACAAGTAGGATCCGGTTGGAACCAAGGGGTTGAGTATTACAATGTGATGCCCTGGACCGGCTCCATAGGATTTAAGTTAAATGTAGATTTTTAAAAAGTTTTGATCATGAAATCAGTCAAGTATATCTATATCGCCCTCACCGCCCTCTGCGGTTTGTGCGTATCGTCCTGCCAAGATTTGACAGAACTGAATAAGAACCCCAATAGCCCCGTCGACGTTTCCCCAAACTTCATCATGACCTATGTATTAACCAATACAGGTAAGTCGGTGTTCAACCTGGGAAACGATGGATCTAAAATTGGTGCTGCAATGCAATACATGCAAGTGGGTACCAACGAAAATGCCGCAGTCATCAATCAGTATGCCTGGACTCAAGAAAGTTGGGGAACCTATTACGATTTACTCCGCAACAATCAGCTTATATATGAGGCGGGCGTTCGTGACAACAACCGTTTTGTACAAGCGGTCGCATTGACAATGAAGTCTTACATTTTCGGACTGCTTACCGATCTGTTTGGAGATGTACCTTATTCGGAAGCACTTCATGCCAAAGAGGGTACTTTTTTCCCGAAATATGACCCTCAGTCGGAGATTTACAAAGGTATATTAACCGATCTAAAAGAAGCTGATGCCCTTCTATCGGCATTGGAAGCAAAGGATGCGATCAGCGCAACGGCAGACGTTATCTACAGGGGTGACGGTGCCAAATGGCGGAAGTTTGCCAATTCACTTCGCTTACGATATACCATGCGGCTCTCCGAAAAGAAGTCGGAAATGAGCGCCCTGGGTATCGACATAGAAGCTGAATTCAAAGCGGCAGCAAATAATGCGTTTACCAGTAATGCGGATGATGCATCCATTCCATTCTTAGGTACTGCCGGCGATAATTCTGCCCCTGGAGGCCCTATGAATAGCTCTAACCCGAATTTCAAACTCAAACCGGGAAAACCATTTGTCGACAAATTAATCGAACTGAATGACCCCCGTTTGCATCGCTTTATACAACCTGTACAAAGAAAATGGGATGTGAATGTAACCAGTGAAACCGAGGTTACCGTCACAAATATTTTCGGGGAATCTTTTACAGTTACCTACGTACCTGCTGACGCCGCCAGTGCCGACACCTCCCTATACGTCGGATTACCCATCGGACTGCCTATTACACAGGCTATTTCATACAACAAAGGCAATGATAATACCGCTTACCATAACGAGCGTAACCCCTATATTTCGTTTTTGCACGATCGCTATCGGAAAAACTCCGATCCCTATGTCGTGATGAACCTTATGACTTACAGCGAGGTTGAATTCATACTGGCTGAAGCCGCCTTAATAGGAAACTTCGGGGTAAGTAGTGCCGAAGAACACTATAAAAACGCAATAAGAGCGGCAATGAACAAGGTCGGTGTGTTCGAATCGAGCCAGTTTGACTTCGACGAATATTACCAACAGACTTCAGTTTCCTACACAGCCGCTACCAATGCGCTGGAGCGTATCATGGAGCAAAAATGGCTATCATCGTGGTTTAGTATTCAGTCCTGGTTCGACTGGCGCCGGACGGGCTACCCCCAGTTAAAAGCTGGAGAAGTGGCACAGTATGGTGATGCATTGCCCATTCGTTATGCATACCCTGCGCCTAATCTTGATCCGAATTATCTATCAAATTACGATACCGCCGTGCAACGGTTGGAAGCTACAAACCATATCCCTGCTGGTCAAAGTAAAGATCATCATTACGCGAAGATGTGGTTATTACAAGGCACTTCTAAACCCTGGTAACCCGACCTTCGGGTCACTTATTAGTTCGAGTCGTTGTTTCCATTGGAAATGACGACTCGTTTTTATGTAGGTTTGAATTTACCCAAATTTATAAAGCAACTCCGTAACTTTAAACCAAGAACCACCTACCCCATTACCATTTACTTCGAAATTATAATTATATGAAATCCCAATACTACAGATACCTTACCAATACATTCTTTCTTTTCTTGTTAACGATTTACTCCGCTTCATCTCAACAGGATTTCACCAAAGCAAAATTATTTAGCACCGTTTCAGATCCTGCCAAATTACTACGAAGTAAGACGGTGTTGTTGGAAGAAATCCATTCACGTACAGGTATTAAGATGACGGAATCCCCAAGTCTTGGAAAAGAAAAATATGTGATCTTAGCGCTGGAAGAAGATCTCTCCCGACTTCCCCATGAAACTCGAACACAGTATGAGTCTCTTCCAGGTATTAATGCCGAGGGTTTCAAAATATTTACGGATCGAGTGAACGGCCATTATGTGATCGTAGGTAAAGACCCGAGGGGACTACTCTACGGAATCGGGCGATTCTTGCGTAAAGTAGAACTTTCTCCTGGACGCATTCTAATTCCCGATGATCTGGTCGTGGCTACAAGTCCGCATTATTCGCTGCGTGGTCATCAATTAGGCTATCGACCGAAGACCAACTCCTACGATGCTTTCACGGTTCAACAATACGACCAATACATCCGAGAGCTCGCATTGTTCGGTGCAAACAGCATCGAAATTATGCCGCCCCGTACGGACGATGCCTTTACGAGCATACACATGAAAATACCTGCTATTGAGATGATCAAGGAGAAATCCAGGATATGTGACTCGTATGGGTTAGATGTCTGGATGTGGTATCCCAACCTATCAAAAGATTACCGAAATCCAGAAAATATTAAAAAAGAACTAGCCGAACGGGAAGAAGTCTTTCGAACAGTATCGCGCTTAGATGCCCTGTTTGCTCCGGGTGGCGACCCAGGAGATCTTGAACCCGATGAATTATTTGAGTGGATGGGAAAAGTGGCAAAGGTATTGAACAAATATCACCCCAACGCGAAAATATGGATTTCACCTCAGTCGTTTCGCCCCGATAAGGCTTGGTTCGATTCGTTTTTCAATCATGTAAATCAAAATTACCCCTGGTTAGGAGGTATCGTT
>JBAYRB010000341.1:0-4140 GCA_041676905.1 Spirosomataceae bacterium | reverse complement strand
TGGGCTTAGATTATGTGGACATATTTTACTCCCATCGTTTCGATCCCAATACGCCCCTGGAAGAAACCATGGGGGCATTAGATTATATTGTACGATCAGGGAGGGCACTTTATGTGGGGATTTCTTCCTATAATTCCCAACGCACTCGTGAAGCTCTCGCCCTACTCAAAGATCTGGGTACACCCTGCCTAATCCACCAACCTTCGTATTCGATGCTCAATCGTTGGATCGAACGGGATGGGTTACTTGGGGCCCTGGATGAAAAAGGCGTGGGTTCTATCGTATTTTCGCCCTTGGCGCAAGGAATGTTGACCACCAAATACCTCAACGAAGTCCCACAAGGCAGCCGGGCATCGTTATCAAAATCGCTACATCCATCGTTTTTAAGCGAGGAGAATCTCTCCCGAATTCGTTCACTCAATGAAATCGCTGCACGGCGTGGTCAAACCTTAGCGCAAATGGCAATTGCATGGGTATTGCGGGATCCTCGGGTAACCTCGGCCTTGATTGGCGCCAGTAAACCACAACAGGTAGAGGATTGTGTAGGTGCGTTACAAAACTTGACGTTTACACAAGCTGAATTGGAAGAAATCGACCGTTATGCCATGGATGGCGGCATCAATATTTGGGCAGCTTCGGCGGAATTAAAAGATTTGTAACCTATCAATTGTTGGTTCTAATTCAAACACTTGATATTGTTGATTGGGAGTTTACTCGGAGATCTCGGGTGATTTTCCTTTTTCCCTTCCTGCGTAGAAGCATTTTCTACATCGGGCTTCGTAGGTGGAGGTTTCGCCCAACATCACCTGATCGTCCGTAGGTGATAGGCGAAAAGAATAGGAAGCCACATCACCACATACCATACATATAGCATGTACTTTCGTAACATATTCAGCGATGCACAATAATTGCGGGATATAACCGAAGGGTTGCCCTTTAAAATCCATATCTAAACCTGCTACAATGACCCGTTTCCCATCATTCGCTAATTGAGTACATACCTTAATTATAGCTTGATCAAAAAACTGGGCTTCGTCAATGCCTACTACATCGCAATCGCCGGCTTCATGTAAAATCTCAGTTGCCGATCCTACTGGAATCGATTCTATGGAATTGTCGTTGTGGGAAACGATATGACTCGGATGATAGCGAGTATCGATTTTCGGCTTGAATATTCGGACATGCAATCGGGCAATATAGGCTCTTTTCAGCCTTCTGATCAGTTCTTCAGTTTTTCCTGAAAACATCGACCCGCAAATGACTTCGATCCATCCAACTCCAGCCTGGTTACTCCCTATGTTCTTTTTCGGTTCAATAAACATGCTTTAATACAATCGATTGATATTCTTCCGTTCAAATAAGTAGTATATTTACACGAAATTTCTATTTTGAAGACTTAGCCACCGGCCAAACCAATTACAATTATAAGTCATGTCCGAAAAAGTAACTCAGGATCATTTGAAAAAATACGCTACTGAATTCTGTGCGATTACACTGACCAAAGCTTATCGTGAAAAGAATACGTTGAACGGACATGAATTACTTAAACTTACACCTGTACGTAAAATCAATCAGCACATTGTAAGTCGCTTGTCCGCGCATTGGAACAGTCAGCTCAGAAATTTTAACAGTCCTTATTTTGATTTTGAGGCCCCCGAAGTAAAACAGGCATTAGAGCATTTTTCCAATGTAGTTTCTCAACACATTGCGTTGCGTAGAGAGCATCTTCAACCATGGCTTCAGGATGTGGTGGAAAAAACCTTAGCTCCATTAGCTGATAAGTCTGAATTATCGGAAGCTGATGAAGAACTGGTAAGGCAATTTTCTCAGACGCATCCATTAGTCTTGGATTTACCCAAATCCGAACCTGGTCCGAAGTCAGTCTCCTTTTTCAATTTGGTTGAAGAAGATGAACCCGAAATCACCGAGATTCCGGTTGAGACCAAACCCATTGAAGAGCCCCAAACTCCTCCACCTTCACGTACCGAGCGTATACCCGAATCAATTAATACCCGTTATGGCATTGCCGCCTCTCAGGTCACGGCAGATCCTTATTACGGTAGCGTGCGGTTAAAACTTGAAAACATTGGACAGAGCATTTCCCTGGCGCAACGATTTATGTTTGTCGGTCAGTTATTTAAGGGAGACTTTGAAGCGTTCAGCCAATCGATTCAGGTACTTGACAATTCCCCCGACTGGGAAACTGCACAGTCGTACATCTACAAGAGTCTGGTAGAACGGTATGATTGGGATATCAAGAGCGAAGTGGTAACTGAACTGGTGAACCTGGTTAAAAGAAAGTTCCTTTAAGGTTTCAGAATAGGCTTCAGCATTAGGATGTACTGGGCAATTCCTTGTTCGATTTCCCGTAAATAAATGTATTCGTTTGCGGTATGAGAACGATCGGATTGCCCTGGGCCCATTTTTAGGGAGGGGCAACTTAAGAGGGCTTGATCCGAAGTGGTGGGCGACCCGTAGGTCTTGCGCCCCAGTGCTACCCCTGCTTTGACAATGGGATGGTCTATCGAGATACTGGAGGGTTTCAACCGAACTGAACGGGGTTTTATTTCCGACTTTAGATTTTCGTCGAGGATTGCTAGGATTTCTTCTAACGAATATTGGTCTGTGACTCGGATATCGAGGGTAAACTGACAAGTATCAGGGATGACGTTATGCTGTGTACCCGCCTGTATGATGGTGGCTGAAATTTTAATAGGCCCTAGGGTAGGCGATATTTTAGGGAAACTAAAATTTCTGATCCAGTTGATATCATCGATAGCTTTATAAAGTGCATTTTCCCCTTCCTCTCGCGCGGCGTGACCTGACTTTCCCCGGGCGGTACAATCCACCACTAAGAGTCCTTTCTCTGCCACAGCCAAATCAAGACCGGTCGGTTCTCCTACAATAGCGAAATCGATTGGGGGAAGTTCGGAAATTACCATTTCAATCCCGTCCTTGCCAGAGATCTCCTCTTCGGCTGAAGCCACCATAACCAAGTTACAAGCTAAATCCTGCTCATAGTAATATTTAAAGGTAGCCAGTAAGGCGACCAAACATCCTCCAGCGTCGTTACTACCTAGCCCGAACAACTTTTCATCTTTAACAAGAGGCTCGAAAGGATCGAGGGTCCAGGAAGCATTAGGCTTCACCGTATCATGGTGAGAATTCAAAAGAATTGTTGGTTTTTGAGGATTAAAAAACTTATTGTACGCCCAGACATTGTTTTTCTTCCGCTGATACGGAATATTATTTTTGTTAAAATAGTGTTCAATCAATGAGGCGGTAGTTTCCTCATTCCGACTAAAAGAGGGAGTTGCTATTAATTGTTTCAACAGTGAAATTGCTTCGTCTACCAGGGAAATGTCGGGTATGGGGAGTTGTACCGAATTCATCAATTCAATGCTTTTACTTAATTGTATAGGATTTCACAGCGTAAAAATAGTCAATATAAATGCATTTACTTCAGCGCCTGCAATTTCTTAAAATAGTTCAATTCCACAATTACCCTTTTCAAAATTGGGGGATTTTGTATGACAATGCGGCACTTATGGAACTATTCTTGGTTTTAACAGGACGAAACCATCGCTCAATGTTGGGATAATGGAACAAACATGGGGGTTTGACGGGGAGGTAATACCCCATACGTACTATAATTTTCAAATAAATTAATCTTCCTATCTTACTGATAATCAAGCGGCAACAACTTTTCTTTAGGCGACGTATTCACATTATGGCGGGAAAAATAGCCCTATTTGAAGTTTGAGTTGTATATACAGTGTGAGTAAACTCGGATGAGGTTTCGTTCGGTCGTTCATCTACGAACTCAGAACAGACTTTTGACGGTTTACAACCCCTCCTGAAATTAGGTGTTTGGTCAGTTTTAACTTATAAAACAAACTCGTGCTTATGTAGAAAACCCAAAATGTACAAAAAAGAAAAAACTTTAAACGTCATGTTTGTGAGAGCAGCATTTGCTATTATGTCTTTATCATGTATTAACAAAGTTTACCATAACTAACCCAGTTACATTAAATGAAAATTATTTTATCAAACTTGAGGAAGAAGTACTTTTTCCTCTTTTGTGTATGGCTGACATGGGTAGGCGGAACCTATTCATCCTACGGGGCCAGTCCGGGAGCG
>JBAYRB010000340.1:0-4142 GCA_041676905.1 Spirosomataceae bacterium | reverse complement strand
TAAATGTTTCCTTTTCACATAACCTCTTTTGAAGATACCGAGGAATCCTGCAAGCCGAAATAGTTTGTTTGCAACCTTTAGCGCTATGGTCTTGGCTCTTACGGCTAGGGAAGCTTTCGAAATCATCTCACCTTTTTCCAAAGCCTTCAAAGAAATGAGGGCTAAAGCCATTCCCTGCGCTTCCGCTTTTTCAAACGTAGCCCCCGTCAGTATAGCTTCTGTAATCGGGTGGGCAATGGTATCGGGTGGACGGGTAGTCATCAGACCGCCCACAGCTCCATTAGCAAACAAAGCGACACCTCCCAGTCCTTCGGCCACCAGGCTATCGTTGTACGTAATTCCCTCTTCGACAAATTTCCGATAGTAGTGTGGGAAATCTGAAGTTAACAGCACATTTCCCGACCAAAGTGTTTCTGGATGATTCCCCCAATTGAGTAGCGTGCCTATGGTTTTTCCGGTTTCCTTGCTGATCGCTTGCATCAGGCGAATACCGGCATCTAGCACCTTAGGCGGACGTGAATCGCCTACCAACGGAATGGCCGAACTTAAGTCCTCTGCAAATTTCAATTCGGCGGGCTCCGCCTTACGAGCTGCTTCTTCTATGGCGTCAACGATTTGGTCGATTACACTTTCCAAATAGTCGGGATCAATACCACTTTTAAATGGGTTAGGCCCCCACAAACCCATCAGATCGGGGGAAGAATGCACGTGGGTACTGGCAATGATGACGTAATCCAACCCCAAGGAAGTGTCGATACGCTTGCGGGCAGTGACCACATCATCGTGCCCAAAGCCCATCATATCGATGACACAAAGTGCTACTTTATGCTGTCCATCGTCGACCACCATCGCTCGTGCCCACAACGGATCATTGACGCCGTTCGCAGGTCGTCCTTGATGAAAACCGGCCATCCAAACGGCGTCAAATTTTCCATTGCCGTTTAGGTCGTTGAAGCTGTCCCCGTCTTTTTTACGATAGCGCGAATCGTTATTCGCATCGTTCCAAGTATCGAATCCCGTGGGCGTTATATCTCGTTTTGCAAAGCCGACACGAAGGTCATTTTCCTCTCCGGAATCGATCTTTAGATCGACTTCATAACCGGGGTGCCTATCTTTCAGTTGACTATAACCATAAATTACGCCCATACCGCTCAAGGCCAATAAACCAATCCCCACACGAATTACTATCTTTTTCATCTTTAACGAGGGTCTACCGAAAACAGCTACTAAGCTAGTACGTTTAATTCTTTTCCAGTTTTTTTAATTGGGCGGCAATATAAGATTTAGACAGAAAATTAGTACCGATCATTACCCCCTCAATTTTTTGTGTGTTGGTAATATCTTCCAATGGATTGCCTGCTAACAGAACGAAATCCGAATCAAATCCTTTGCGAATAGCGCCCGAGTACTTATTACCCAAAAATTCAGCCACATTAATGGTACCCGACTTGAGCGCATCGTAGGGCGACAACCCCGCATCGACCATCATCTTTAATTCACGATGAATGGAAAACCCAGGCACGTTCAAATTTTGAGGGGCATCTGATCCCAGCAGGAGTTTAACTCCCCCGTCGTTACAAGCTTTTAGCAGATGACGTCGGAGTTCGATAAATGCTTCCGAACGTTCGCGGTTGAAGTTGGGGTTATTCACATAATTGCGCTTAACCGAAAGCCATTGCTCTTTTACCTTGGGGGTAATGTATTTAAACTCGGGATCGTTTTCGTAAGCTTCAGGCCCGTGGGGCGATAGCCATCTTTCGCCCAAAGCCTGGGTTGGAACTACGTAAATATTGTTTTTACGCAAGGCTTCTACCAAAGGAGGGATCTTGGAACGATCGGCCCGATAGGCAATCTTATCGCCGAACAATCCGGCTTCCTGACTGGCCATGGTATCGATACCCGGCGTTATCGCTTCGACGAAACCATCCATATGGTCGATGGTTTTATAACCTGCTTCTATGACCGCCCACACCCCCACATTAAAAGAAACGTGCCCAGCCATCGGAATTCCCGTTTCTTTGGAAGCCGCTGCAATACCAGGGAAGGTAGCTTTGGTCAGACCGGGATGCATCTTTAAAAAGTCGTAACCGGCTTTATACTGTTCATGCACCATTTCCACACCACGTTCCGGGGAACGCACGCTCTGCCCACTGAGGGAGGGCCCGGAAGTAATAAAATGTGGACCAAGAATTTCACCTGAACGAATTTTATCCCTTAATTCCAGGTGCTTAGGCACGCCGAGCATACCTCGAATATTGGTAATCCCATTGACCAAATACAGCATCAACACTTCTTTCATAGGCTCCAGATCATCGACCTGAGGTACATGGGCATGCATCTCTGCCCATCCGGGCACGAGGTATTTCCCTTTACCGTCGACGACATGGGCACCGGAAGGTGTTTTGAGTTGGCTGGACGGACCGAGATCGGTAATCCTCCCATTGCGGACAATAACCGTATAGTCGCGTAGGACTTCTTCCTTATCCATGGGAATTACGTTTACCGAAACAATGGCGATGGCCTTTTCTTGGTTGCTGATGAGTTCTTGTCCCCAAACACAGGAAGTGAGTAAGCATAAAAATAAAAAGCGTATCATGACCGAATATTTTTTGGTTTAAAGGTGTTTCTTTCTAACAAAAACTGAGAATGGGTCGAAATTCATGCAGGGTAAAAACCAAAAGGGCTATCCCTTTAGACTTCTAAAAGAGGGATAGCCCTGTATTTCTACCCGACAAAGGGGCTTAACGCCAGCGTTTGTACTGGTTGATCAAACCGTTGGTGGAAGCATCGTGCGAGTTGATAGGAGCATCACTTTTCAGTTCCGGATAGATCTTATTGGCTAATTGTTTACCGAGTTCAACTCCCCATTGATCGAAACTGAAGATGTTCCAGATGATGCCCTGAACGAAAATTTTGTGTTCGTATAGGGCTATGAGTGTACCCAAGGTTTTAGGGGTAATTTTCTTGATCAAAATCGAGTTGGTAGGACGATTGCCCTCAAACACTTTGAAAGGCACGAGTGCTTCGATTTCTTCAGCCGACTTTCCTGAGTTGCTCAATTCGGCTCTAACCTCGTCGGCTGTTTTTCCGTTCATCAGGGCTTCAGTTTGCGCGAAAAAGTTGGACAGCAGCAGGGTATGGTGTTCCCCTACGGGATTATGACTGATAGCCGGTGCAATAAAGTCGGCGGGGATCAATTTGGTACCTTGGTGAATAAGCTGGTAAAATGCATGTTGTCCGTTGGTACCAGGTTCTCCCCAGATGATGGGACCGGTTTGGTAATCGACCGGCTTCCCGTCTCGACCTACGTATTTTCCGTTGCTTTCCATGTCCCCTTGTTGGAAATAGGCAGCAAAGCGGTGTAAGTATTGATCGTAGGGTAAGATGGCATGGGTTTCAGCCCCGAAGAAATTGTTGTACCAAACGCCGAGTAAGCCTAGGATTACGGGGATGTTCTTATCAAATTTCGTGGTACGGAAATGGTTATCGGCTTCGTGTGCACCGGCCAATAGCTGTTCGAAATTAGAAAACCCGATGTAGATAGCGATCGACAAACCAATGGCCGACCATAGCGAGTAGCGCCCTCCTACCCAGTCCCAGAAAACAAACATGTTGTTGGGATCGATACCGAATTTTACGACCTCTGCCTGATTCGTGGAAAGGGCTACGAAATGTTTTTTGATGGCTTCCTCATCCTGTGCAGACGCTAGGAACCATTGGCGAGCCGTGTGGGCATTAGCCATGGTTTCCTGCGTAGTAAAGGTCTTGGAGGCAATAAGAAATAGGGTTGTTTCCGGGTTGAGATCCTTCAGGGTTTCGACAATATGCGTTCCATCGACATTGGAAACAAAATGGACGTTCAGTCCTTTTTTGGCGTAACGTTTAAGAGCTTCGGTCACCATGACGGGGCCGAGGTCGCTACCGCCTATCCCGATATTAACGACATCAGTAATAGCTTTGCCGGTATAACCTTTCCATTCTCCACTTCTAATTTTGTTGGAGAATTCCTTCATTTTTTCGAGCACTGCATTGACCTCCGGCATGACGTCTTTTCCATCGGAATAAATGGGGGTATTGGCTCGATTTCTCAGGGCAATATGGAGTACGGAGCGGTTTTCGGTGGCGTTTATTTTATCGCCGTT
>JBAYRB010000339.1:0-4144 GCA_041676905.1 Spirosomataceae bacterium | reverse complement strand
TGCCTGAAATACCTGCAAATTTTTCGACATGACTATACCAGGGAGCTATATCATCGTAGGTGATAGGCCATTCTACCGCGAAACCGTCCCTTGCCGGACCTTCAAAATCATATTTTGACCAACGTTGGGTTTGTCTAGCCCAAAGCGAAGACTTACCACCAACCTGATACCCCCGGATCCAATCGAATGGTTTCTCCTGTACGTATGGATGCTCCTTGTCTTTTACAAAGAAATGGGCAGAAGATTCTTTAAAATTATAACATTTGCTAACGATCGGATTTTCCTTGACAATTTCAAGAGGAAGCCGTTCACGGTGTTCAAACTCCCAGGGCATCATATTAGTCGTAGGGTAATCCTTAATATGCTCCACATTTCGGCCCCGCTCCAATAGCAGCGTTTTTAATCCTTTCTCTGTTAGCTCCTTAGCTGACCAACCTCCACTAATTCCCGACCCGATTACAATCGCGTCGTATGTATTTTTATCCTTGCCGTTGATACTAAAATTTATGGATTCGTAAGTTTGTGCTTTATTGCTCATTTCCTCAATTTTTTCCTTCCCAAATATTAAGATTCAATCGATACACAACCATGGTATCGTGCTGGAACCAGTTCATACCGGGTAATATGCGTCATCACGTATTCCGAACTCGTGTACCCTTGAATAACCAAGTTTTTGACAAGGTTGACAAAATCACGATCAGGTTGGACCGATCCCTGGGCAAATGACTTGATAAGTTGCAGTTGTTCACTTGATCTCAAACGGGAAAACCCTTTACCAAACTGGGTTCGAGCTGCTGAATCCAAGTTAGAAAGCCCTTTCTTAAGTAGATCTTGGCTACTGGTTTCGAAGCAGTCTTGAATCATCAACTCCACAAATCGACTCACGCCTAACTCGGCTGCCCCTGGGGTATCGGTTTTGGGAATAATAGCATCTACCATGGAGGTCAAGATCATTTTTTGGCCTTTGTCAAGCAAGGTAGGTCCAGCTATTTTCTCTACGGACCATTTTTCTGCCCAGGCGGGCAGGGCTACCATCGCCCCCATGATCCCCGAAAGCGTTCTTATCGCTTCTCTTCTTTGCATAAATAGAAATAAAAATTAATAATAAAATTTAAGTCAAGTCAGTTTTTTACAAGAAAATAAAATAATTTCGAATATAGAAAAGTACCTAAAAAAATGTACTACTTTTCATTCCATGCCATTACAACATAAGGTGTCAATCCCTTATTGTCGGGGGAGGTGTCCCCCACATTTCTCCACACCCACTTACTTCAACCTCAAAACGCCAATTGTAACTCTTTTTATTACAGTTAACACATCTCTTGTCTTTTTTACTTATTTATGAATAACACCCGATTTGCAACATCCTTGCATATACTTTTACTATTGGCTAGAAATCCACACCAATGGCTGAGTTCCGACTGGCTTGCGATAAGTATCAACATTAACCCTGTCGTCGTACGCAGAGAATTAAGTCAGATGCATGAGCGTGGATGGCTATCGAGCCGAAAAGGTAAAGAAGGTGGAACTCGCTTAGCTGTGTCTAGCAGAGAAATCACCGTGAAAGACGTGTACCTCCTCACCCAAAACGCCGAAATTTTAGGCAGAAAAAATCTTAACCCCAACCCTGATTGCCCCATCGGGAAAAAAGTGAATTCCGTTCTAGAGAAATTGAACCGTCAGGCAGAAACTGCCGTTCTAGATATATTGGGAAAGAGAACCCTCGAAAGTCTATTAAGTGAATTTGAATAGCTGAATCATTTTAGTTTTTCATAGTGAACATTGACTAAAAACATAATATCATAAATCGTTATTAAACATGATGAAAACAGGAATTACAGGGGCAACTGGTCAGTTAGGCCAGTTAGTAGTTGCTAAACTCAAACAGAAAATCGACCCTTCTCAGATTGTGGGCTTGGTTCGAAATCCGGTGAAAGGCGAAGGTCTGGGCATTGAACTTCGTCCATTTGATTATACGCAAACAGACACCTTAGCTAAAAATTTGGAAGGAATCGATCAACTGCTATTAATTTCTTCCAGTGAGGTAGGCCAGCGTAAAGCCCAGCACGAAAATGTAATCAATGCCGCTAAAACAGCCGGCGTTAAACGAATTGTCTATACCAGTCTCCTCCATGCTGATACATCCACGATCAGCTTGGCACCAGAACATTACGAGACAGAGCAGCTTTTGGAGGCGTCGGGGATTGCCTATACCATCTTACGCAATGGATGGTATACTGAAAATTACAACAATGCCATTGGAGGAGCTGTTCAGGCAGGCGCCTTGATTGGTTGTGCTGGAGAGGGTAAAATTTCAGCCGCCACCCGAGAAGATTACGCAGAAGCGGCTGTGGCGGTTTTGACCAGCGATGGACATGAGGGCAAAATATACGAACTCGCAGGCGATGAGCCTTTTACACTCATCGATTTGGCTGCAGAAGTTTCTCGTCAAACCGGTAAAGAAATCCCCTATCAACATCTCTCGGTTGCCGACTATGCTGAGGCTTTAAAATCGCTAGGCTTGCCCGATGGAATAGCACAAGCTATAGCTAGTTGGGACGGAGAAGCTGCCAAGGACCAACTTTTCGACAACAGTAAAACGCTTTCAAAATTGATCGGAAGGCCTACTACCCCATTAAGAGAGGTAGTAAAAAGTGCATTGCGTTAGTTTTGATGTTAAATAGGAATACAGCCAGTTGACTATCTGGCTGTATTCCATCTTTCCAAAATGGCGCAGTCGAGCTAACAAAACCGCCAAGTAATTCGCTCCCGAAGGGCTTAAGCCAAAAACGGAGCTCTTTGAATTTTTCTTTCAGTAACGCTAGTACGTGTTTCAGGTTTTTGGTAGCGTTGGGTCGTAGCCTGGATCCCGGCCAAATACAACTTAAAATTGGTGCGGTGTATAAAGATACTGCTTTGCCTCTGAATCCATAAAATGCAGCAAACAACGGTAATCGATACAGTGTAAAACGATTTTATACCCATTTACGTTAAATAGGTATTCTAACGCCTCTTATTTAATTTAGAGGGATATTTTTCCACGACAGAATTCTTAAGGGTCATGTATATACCATTTGATGAAATAGACTTTAACGCCCGGATTTGGATCTATCAAGCTAGCCATCCGTTGAGTCCCGAACAAGTCGGCACCTTAAACGAGACCTTAAAAGCGGCCGTAAACAATTGGGATGCCCACGGGAAGCCCCTCTTGGCATCAGTGAAAATTTTCCATAACCAATTTGTTGTTATTGCAGCCGATGAATCAGCCGAAATGCCTAGCGGTTGTGCCATTGATAAATCGGTGAGCTGGATGCGTGAAGCGGGCATCGCCATGAAAGTCGACTTTTTTGATCGCTCCGTCGCATGGCTGGACGGACAACAACATGTCCGATTAACCCCTCTATCGGAAGTTAAAAAATTGATTTTCGACGAAGTAATTACTCCGTCAACCACGGTTTTCGACAATCTCGTTGCGACCAAAGCGCAATGGATGAAGCGTTGGAAAGTACCGGCTGCTTCTACCTGGTTGAAAAAATACTTCGATCAAAAAAATGCAGAAATACCAGGCTAGTTCTATGAGAAAATACCAGTACCTGGCAACCCTCTGCAGCTTCGTTATGCTTAGTTTTTGTTTGTCCTGCAATAGCAATACGGTTTACAAATCTCATCAGGAAATCAAGGATGGCTTATGGTATGCCAAAGACAAACCTGAGTTTACGGTAAATATTGAGGATACTACCGCGCGGTATAACGTTTACTATCTATTAAGAACCGCCATTCAATATCCTTATTACAATTTGTACTTGACTCGAAAAATTACGGATCCGGACCAACAGGTACTTGCTTACGACTTAGTTGAATTAAAGGTTTCAGACGAAATTACCGGTAAACCATATGGGAAAGGGCTAGGCGATTTATTTGACCAAAAAATACCTTTTTTAAAAAATTACGAGTTCAAGCGGCGAGGTAGCTATACGTTTGAAATAGGTCAGTCGATGCGCCAGGACCCCCTACCCTTTGTTATGAGTATTGGAATTAGCGTAGAAAAAGTAGAACCTTAAGCTTTTTCATCGCTCTATAGCTATCCGAATACAACTTAGAGGCCTGAAATAGTCGTACCTTGAGGAATTGGTACTACTTTTGC
>JBAYRB010000338.1:0-4145 GCA_041676905.1 Spirosomataceae bacterium | reverse complement strand
ATTTACCGTCTAGGCGTGCAAAGTGAAATAGTAGAGGGAGAAATCTCAGGAAATTTTAAACCGACACAGGCAGCTACAGATATTGCCAATCTGGTAAAAGAATACCTGCTTTATTTCAAAGGCGATAAATCGGATCGCGAGGAATATTACGCAGGGAAAATGACCTCCGATACATTGGATCCCTATCGTATCGACTTTCGGTTTACGGCTCGGGAAATGATAAGCTTGACCGATTTCTTGGCACCCGATCTGTATGTTTCAAAAGGAGCTGAATTGAAGGGCTACCTCCATGCCAATAACAACACTTTGGTCATGATTGAAGGGAAGGTTGACACCCTCCGCTGGTCAGGGAATGCCCTTTATCAAACGGAAATGGATGCCTTCTTGTCGAAATATGTTCATAGTCCCGAGGTTTTAGCATCCGCCAATCTTACGTCAAAGAAACAATCCATTAAATCAGTATTGGAGCTGGAAAAATTCTTCGTCGATGCAGCTTGGGAAAATGAACGCATTCACATTGTTTCGAGCATCAACCAAGTTGGATCCACCAATAAAGCCAACCTTGTCGGAGACCTTGAAATTACACCCGACGGAGTAAAAGCCAATGTTAAGGAAGGCTCCCAACTTTCCGTATTAGAAGAAATTTGGCATTTTAACCCTAATAATCAGCTGCTGATCCAAGAGTCTCTAATCACCTTCCGAGACGTTTCCATTGAAAATGGCAAAGCTCGTATTTCCTTAAGGGGATCAACGGGTGATCGTACAGGACAAAATCTTTCCGTAGAAATCAAAGATTTCAAACTCAACTCACTCAACCCCATCTTGAACTCCAAGTTTGAAGGAATCACAGATGGCCACTTAATTACCCGAAAAACAGAAGTTGGCCAGGAAATGGATGTATACTTTAAGATCGAAGGCCTCCAATACGACCAACATGAACTAGGGAACTTCATAGCCAGAGGGGATTGGGACAAAATGAGCCAACGACTGCAATTAGCTGCCTATGTGGAGAAAAACATGCAGCGAACGCTCAATATATCAGGCTTTTATGCTCCTACCAAGGAGAATTCACCGTTGGAGCTAAAAGCCGATTTTCGGCAAATGGAACTCAAAATCATTGAACCATTTGCCTCCTTTATCGTCTCCGATATCTCCGGACTCGCTTCAGGTACTGTTAGAGCGACGGGCACCCTGAGAAAACCTAAGCTCGAAGGTGCTTTAGATGTGGCTAAAGGGAGGGCAAAATTCGATTACCTACAAGCCATTTTCACTTTTGAGGATAAAATCTATTTCGGAGAAAATGAAATTATCGTCAAAAATATGACCCTTAAAGATCCCGAAGGAAATAGTGCTACATTGTCGGGGGGGGTCTATCACGACGGATTTAAGTTTCCTACCATTTCATTCAACGCAGATTTCCAGGGTTTCAAAATCCTGAATACCACCGCTAACGACAACGACTTATTCTACGGCACGGCCTATGTAACGGGGACTGCTGAAATCACTGGTCCGGTTAAAGACTTGACGATCAACGCCTATGCGACCAGCAATAAGGGTACCCGAATATATATACCCTTTGACGGTGCTACCGAGGTAACCCAGAAAGACTACATTATTTTTACAAGCCAGATCATCCAGGACACATCCGATACCAGTGGAAGACGCCGTATCAGGCCGGTAGCAGATAATGGAATAAAAATGAATTTCAATTTCAATATCACCCCGGATGCCTATTGTGAAATCCTGCTGGACCGACAAGCGGGGGATATCATACGAGCCTATGGAAGTAGCCTACTCAATCTTAAAATTGATACACAGGGAGACTTTGCCATGACCGGCACCTACGAACTGCAAAGTGGAGAATATACCTTTACCCTGCAAAATGCCATCCATAAACGATTTGAAATCAAACCCAATAGCAGGATAATTTGGACCGGCGATCCCATGGAAGCCGAAGTCAATATCAAAGCGGGTTACACCCAGTTAACTTCGTTGGCCGATATATTGCCAGCTAGCTCTACCACCAATAACGCTGCACGGACAAGACGTTATCCGGTTGAACTGATCATTACCCTTACCGACCGACTTATGTCACCAACCGTAGGGTACAGTCTCACTTTCAAAGAATATCCTAACACCCCCGAATTTAGAAATGGAATTGCCATTTTCGAAAATCAATTGCAAAACGACGAACAGGAACTCAGTAAACAGGTAAGTAGCTTACTACTCTTCAATACACTACTAAGCCCCAATAACCCCCTCTTTGGCAGTAATCAGTCCCAGAGTTTTGTAGGTAATAGTGTAAGTGAATTAATCTCCAATCAAATCAGTAAATGGGCTTCTGCCCTAGATCAAAACCTAGAGGTGGGACTTACGGGCCTCACCCTCGATGAACACATGATCGACAACTTGCAACTACGTTTTTCCTATCGTTTTTTAAACGATCGCTTTCGAATCACTCGAGATGGTCGATTGACTAATGTTCAAAATCAATATGACGCCGCAAGCTTACTGGGTGAATGGACCCTAGAATATTGGTTTACACCTACAGGCAGTATACGGGGAAGGGCATACAATCGAAATATTCAAAACCCACTTTTGCTGAATAACACCCAAACTACCGCCGGATTCAGTTTGCAATTCAGTCATAGTTTTAACCGTATATTCGCTTCGGACCCTCCGAAAAAAGAGAATTCAAGTCGTGATAGCACTGCGGTAGGTGAACCCGTTGGACGTTCCACAACCCGGCAACGCTGGATTCCAGTTTCTATGATATCTCAATAAACTAGCGCACTACGGTTCGTGAATCAGGAGGTGGGATAACCCTCAGGGTGATCAAAGCGGCTATTAATGCTGCAACGGCCATAAGGATATAAGAAACCTCAAAATTACCCGTGATCCCGTTCAAATACCCCACCAGGTAGGCGCCTACAAAAGACCCCAAGGCGCCCATACTATTGATTAGCCCAATAGCCCCACCGGCTACATTCCGGGGCAAAACCTCGGTTAATACAGCAAAAAAAGGGCCATAAGGTATGTATAAACAGGCACCCGCCACCACCAAAAGCGAAAAAGAGATCCAAAATTCCCCCGAACTATTGAGATAAATCCCGACGAATGCCAATGCTGCTACCAGTAGAAATGGCCAAATGAAAATCCGTCGATTGAGAAGTTTGTCGGAAAAATAAGACGCAGTTAACATCCCTACGATGGCGAGTAGATAAGGTACGGCACTCAACCAGCCAGTGGCTACAATATTTATTTCGGGAGCTGAACTAATGATTGATGGAAGCCACATTACAAAACCATATACACCTAAACTCCAAAACAAATATTGGAGGCTCAATAAAATGACGCGCCAGGACTTAAATGCTTCCGCATAGTTTTTTACCGGTTGAATAGATTTCTGCTCCTCTTTCAGTGCATTCTCAACGGCCTCACGTTCGGACAAACTCAACCAGGAGGCATCCTGCGGTTTCTCACTGATGACCTTCCACCATACAAAAGCCCATATAATTCCCGGTAACCCCTGAAGGATGAACATCCACCGCCAACCCCAAGCATCGATCATATAGCCCGACACCACCGACATCCACAATACCGTGACCGGATTACCCAATATTAAAAATGTATTTGCTCTTGAACGCTCGGCCCGAGTGAACCATTGGCTCAATAAGATGACCATAGCTGGCATTACCGCACTTTCAACAACACCTAATAAAAACCGTATACCAATCAGGGCGTTTACATTGCTAATCATACCCGTTGCTGCGGCCAGCCCACTCCATAGTATCAAAGACCAAAAAATCAGCTTTTTCGCACTTTTATGGGCAGCATATTGCGCGCCTGGGATTTGGAAAAAGAAATATCCCAGAAAAAACAAAGAACTGAGCAGGGAAGACATCCCCTGGGTAATTTGAAGCTCCTCCGCCATACCACCCGCCGCTGCAAACCCGAAATTAGCCCGATCTAGATAGGCAAGACTATAGGTAATAAATGCAATCGGAATAATTCGGTACCAGCGCGAAACAGGTAGATTTGAATTCATAATGCTGGATGATTAATTAGCCTCAACCCTGAAAGATTTGGCGCAGAAATTGCTGATTGGCTTTGTAGCTAGCCATCATATCAGCACCTTTCGGTAT
>JBAYRB010000337.1:0-4146 GCA_041676905.1 Spirosomataceae bacterium | reverse complement strand
GCGTTGTATTTATGACACCGGAAGAGAAAGCCGCATTTTTTGACCAGCTCAGTAAGGGGAAGAAATATTTCAAATATAGTCTTCCATCTCGAAAAGAAAGTGGTCAATACATCCAGTCGCTAATCGACTTTATGTTTCCGAGTAGCTCGGATTGTGAATGTCGCTTTGCCACAGGGAATGCCGAATTGAATAGGGCATTTAATAAACTCACAGAGCGACTGGAGTGTTTGTTAAAACCGATCGCACCGCTCTTACCGGATTCCATTGAACGTACCATCAGCGAATTTCATCGGAGCCTTCCCGAGATATACAATATGCTGCTGGAAGATGCACAAGCTATTACAGACAACGACCCTGCATCTACAGGGATCGAAGAGGTAGTAGGTATATACCCGGGGTTCATGGCGATTGCAACCTATCGTATTGCTCATGCAATGGCCAATTTGAAAGTCCCCTTTTTACCGCGTATGTTCAGTGAATATGCCCACAGCCTGACCGGTATAGAAATTCATCCGCATGCCAAAATTGGTCGCCATTTCTTCATAGACCACGGCACAGGCATCGTCATCGGCGAAACAGCAGAAATCGGGAATAATGTCAAAATTTACCAGGGTGTTACCCTCGGAGCTACCCATGTTTCGAAGTCGATGGCTTCGACCAAGAGACACCCAACCATTGAAGATAACGTCGTCATTTACGCCAATGCCATTATCTTAGGTGGGGATACCGTTATCGGTCATGACACCATCGTAGGCGGCAATGCATGGATTACGAAAAGTGTAGCCCCCTATTCGCAAGTTTATCAACGCAGCGCAACGGAGATTAGAACCCACCAACCCGCTTAACACGAGTTATGTCGAAACTTTATTACGACATAAACGAAGTGGCTGAAATGGTGAATTGCGAACCTTCCACCTTGCGGTATTGGGAGAAGGAATTCCCTCACCTAAAACCCAAAAGAGATGGTCGTAATCGCCGTCGGTATACGGACGCCGATATCGAAATTATCAAGAAAATACAATACCAAAAGGAAATTCAAGGTCGTACCATCCGGGGTGCCCGACAACAGTTGAACCACCGAGAAACTGCTGAAAATATCATTCTTCAGTTGCAACATGTAAGAGGCTTCCTGCAGGAGTTAAAGGATAACCTCATAGCAGACGATCCGACGGAAAAGTAACGTCACCAAGTAACCGGTCTTTAGATCTTTACAGCTCTTCCAAAAAGAAGTCTAAATACTTTTCTGTGCTTCTCTAAAAATACCTGAGGATATTCGATCCTGTAAAACCATTATTCACCTATGAAAAGATTATTACTGGCGTTATTGTGGATAGGTTGTACTACTTTTGCCTGGAGCCAAACGATTTCGCCAACTGCCCTACAAAGTCATATCAATATATTAGCATCCGACTCCCTAGAAGGAAGGGGCACCGCCACCCTAGGAGAAATTAAAGCGGCAAATTACATAGCTCGCCAATTTCAAAATTTTGGGTTGCAACCCGCCGGTGTTAAAAATAGCTTTTTTCAACCTTTTTTATTGCAACAAACCATCGACCACTTTACGCATTTACAAACCTCCCGAAATGTGATCGGTTTTTTAAATAACGGCGCTGAAAAAACGGTGGTTATCGGAGCCCATTATGATCACCTGGGCTATGGTTGGCAAGGGGGATCAAGAGAACCCTATGCAGTGGATCAAATTCACAACGGAGCTGATGATAACGCTTCCGGAACTGCTGGACTCTTGGAACTGGCTAAATTCTTATCCCAAAACCCCATCAAAGAGCGATTTAATTTTCTATTTATCGCTTTCTCCGCAGAGGAACTAGGCTTAATCGGCTCAAAATATTTTGTCTCCAACCCCACCATCCCCCTAGAATCGATTGCCTTTATGATCAATATGGACATGATTGGACGATATGAAGATGCCCGCGGACTGACCATTGGAGGTTGGGGTACGAGTTCATGGTGGGGTAAACTTCTTCCAGACATTCTAAGTCAAGAATCATTAAAAATTAAAATAGATTCCTCTGGTATCGGCCCCTCCGATCATACATCTTTTTACAATCGGAATATTCCTGTTTTATTTTTCTTCACGGGAGCCCATAATGACTATCATAAAACTGTCGATGACGCCGACAAAATCAATGCAGAAGGAGCCGCTAAAGTTCTCCACATTATCACCCAACTCATAGATGCCCTCGAAAAGGAAGAGGGCTACCCCGACTACATACAAGCCAATAACCCCCATAAGGGAAATACCACTACATCCTTTAAAGTTACACTCGGGGTAATGCCCGATTACAGCTTTTCAGGTAAAGGATTGAAAATCGATGGGGTTACCAAGGGGCGTCCCGCTGAAAAAGCAGGCCTTCGCGTCGGTGACATCATTACCAAGATCGGCGCATACACTATTGATGATATCTATGACTACATGGAGATATTGAACAAACATGAAAAAGAACAAAGGGTAACGATCGAATTTCTTAGAGGTAATGAGCTACATAAAAGTGAAGCGACTTTCTAATTCTTGAAATAATGCCTCGGCCATCGATTGGCTCCTATTAACCAAAAAAGTTCATTGATTATTACCTGTGAAGGATTAAATTCGACGCTTCTTACCTTTTAACCCCGAACTATGAACCGACGCGTTTTTATCAAGAATGCCTCTATTTTAACGACAGTAGCGCCATTTTCAAGTATTTACCCCGAAAGTTTATTCCAGTCTAATCAAGAAATCCCCGACTGGATCCTGTCTCTGACACCATTGGCAGATACTTCCGTGGAAAATCAATTGAAACTCCAAAATCGAGAAGAGGGACCCGATTTCGGGGGACTGACCGACCCGTATCGCATCTTCAATCCACATAGTACCGCCGGACTGGTTAGAGTAGGTGCCTGCTGTTTGTACCTCCCTAATTCAAAGTATCACCGCTCGATCGAATTGATTCAAAGAATGGATGAGGCTATGGCCTATCTACTCACATTACAACACGAAGACGGTACTATTGATCTGATGTCAACCAATTTTCACTCGACTCCAGATACCGGTTTCATCGCTAAACGACTTTGCAACGCATGGCGGTTGATTGATCGCTTAAAAATGAAAGAGTCGGCGCCCTTGCTCGAAAAGATAAAAAACTTTCTACGCAGAGCAGCCGACGCCTTAACTGTAGGAGGTATACATACGCCCAACCATCGCTGGGTCGTTTGCGGCGCCTTAGCCAGTATTTATGCTTTATGGCCTTCCCAAAAGTACCTGACTCGCATAGAACAATGGTTAGCCGAAGGAATCGACCTGGACCCCGACGGACAATACAACGAACGAAGTACCTATATTTATTCCTCCCTCAGTAACCGGGTTTTGATTACCATCGCCCAGTATACCGGCAAAACCTATTTATTAGATTATGTTCGGAAAAACTTGGATATGACCCGTTATTATGTCCACCCCAATGGAGAAATCGTAACCGATGCATCAGGACGTCAGGACAAAGCGACCATAGGTATGATGGAAAATTACTACTATCCCTACCGGTATATGGCCATCCTTGACAACAACGAAACCTATGCAGGCATGTGCCGGTATATCGAAGAAACAGCGGGAACTAAGATAATTGGGCACCTGGATTACTACCTTACGGACGAACTGTTGTGGAAACAAATTGGTAAAGGAACTCCGCCTCCTTCCTCCTATGTCAAATCACTTCCTTATTCGGGGTTAGTAAGGATTCGAGAAGGAATTTGGGATGCGAGCATCATTTCGAAAAATCCAACCTGGCTCACCTTCATGAAAGGAAACGCGGTCATCCAAGGTGTTCGCCTAGCGTCTTCATTTTTCGGGAAAGGACAATTTATATCAGAAAAAATTGAAACTACCTCCGACGGTTGGAGACTAACGCAAGTTCTGGAAGGGCCTTATTATCAACCATTAGCACCCAATCTACTCCCGGGAGATGGAGATTGGGCAAAAATGCCGCGTATCCAACGGCCACCTAGCGAAGTTCAAAACTTAGAGACGGTTGTCAACATTCGTAAAACTACGAAAGGAATAACCTTCGATGTGAATTCGAAAGGGACCAACCGTGTTCCTTTAGCTATCGAGATCATTTTCAGAGAAGGGGGAGTATTCCAGGGGGTTGAATC
>JBAYRB010000336.1:0-4149 GCA_041676905.1 Spirosomataceae bacterium | reverse complement strand
TGACTCCAAGCCGAATTCGCAAGGAGCACCCAAAGGCACAAGATTCCAATGTGTATTCGCTTGGTAACCTTCATTTTCACCTTAAATGACTTTTGATTTTTCCATGATAAGCAACGGGTAATCTTGCAGGGGAAGTTGGGGAAAACCTTGGGCTTCCTGGCTGATGCGGTATTTGTCGTTATCGTAAAACCGTATAGGTTTCGGTATTTCGTGAATCGTCCCCTGCAACGGATCCACCAAAACTGGTTCTTGAAATCCGCTTCCTTCCCAATCCCAAAGAAACAGGCTAGTGATTTGATTAAGAGGGAGATCCTGAGCTTTCGATGTAGACCAGTAAGCCAACACCAACCCATTAGCTGTTCGGAGTGTGGTAGCCAAGGTATTGGGCAGTCGCCCTTCTAATCCATTCCCCACACGGTCGTACAATGGCTCATCCATAGGCTTTTTCCCATCAATCAAATGGATCATGGTATTGGCCGTCCGAACATTTCCGTGAATTAGGCTACCAAGGTATTGCAGGGATTTAAAAGCGATTTTGGGGGCAATTTTGGGCTGGGTTTTCAAAATGCCTTTGTAATTCACTTTTCCGCTACCCTTAGGATAGTCGTGTAGGTCAACAATCAAAAACCAAAGGCTCATGGGAATATCGAACGCTAAGTCATTGATCAGACGGCGTAACATTATTTTCGCTTGGATATTTTCTGTCCAGGGCCCTTCTCCGGAGAATCCCGTTGAATTCGGCTCCGACGGGAATCCATTTTCGCCTTGCCACAGCTTTATTCGCGGATTGTAACTTTGTGCTAGTTTTTTGAGTGCGATGATTCGTTCGTTGTATCGCTCCGGGATAGTACCATAGGGATGAAAGGAAAAGATGTCGATCAGTTGTCCTAGCCCTTCTTCGAATAAGGGTTTTATAAAATTGTAGGGGATTCGGGAAGTGACTCCTCCCACGATGACCGAATTGGGAGCATTTTGTCGAATGAGCGGTGCAGTTTCCTTAACTAATCGGACATAATTGCTTGGATTTACCCGATCCGGTTTCCAGAACCCCGCTAAATTGGGTTCGTTCCAGATTTCATAGTGGGTGATTTTATTTTTATAGCGTTGGGCCAGCGCCACTACAAAATTTTTCCATCCTTTCAAGGCGTGATCGGTAAGGAGCGGATGATAGCCCATATCTCCTTCGGTGTAATGGAGGTTCCCATAACCGACATTGAAGAAGGGTTTGAAACCCCGATCAATCAGGCCATCGACACTTTCATCCAGCCATTCCCAATCGTATTTTCCTTTTTCTTTTTCGACTCGTGCCCAACCAGTTTGCAATCGCGCCCACTTTACGGGCAGGTCGTTCATCCAGGGATAGACCTCCTTTGGATCCCATAAAGCTCGATCAAGGGTTTCGCAACCGATGCCAAATGGTGACGACTCAATTTCAGTAGGTTTTTTAATGCGTACGGTGCCAATGCGGGGGAATTCTAAGTAGCTCTCTTCTCTCCCTACTTTTTCTTCAAAAGATGAGATAACGGGCCATAAGGCCAGTGATTTGAGAAATGTACGTCTATTTTCCATCCATTAAACGGTCTCGTTGAACACATTACAAACATGAAGTGAATGGGAGTTGAAATGATAGGGACCTTCGTAGCCGGTATCGCCCAAAAAGCGGCTTACTAATGCGATCGAAAGGGGGTAAAACCAGGAGCCCAACATGATATGTGTGCGTGTTGGGTCTTCGTCTCTCAGTTCCCCCAGAGCTTGTTTGGCCCCTTCTTTCCAGATCCAGTGAGGCCGAGGGACCCAGTCTTTGGGTTGACTATCTCTTCGATGGAGGAGCCAACCATTCCCCTGAGGATCTTCATGCATCAACGCATGGGCTAGGTAACGTCTGCAAGCTTTTTCCAGATCATCGCGTCGATAATCGGTGAGAGCTGCTAAATTGGTCATCATGTAGGCACCGTCGAAGTCAGGGCAGTCCGAACCGCCCGGCCAAAAAGAGCCATCGTCGAGTTGACAAGCCAGGGTGGAATCAACATTTCTTTCCAGGTGCTTCAATTCCCAGCCTAGAGCAAAATAAATGGGGGTAATATGGATTGTTCCAAAAAGTCCATTGGGTAGATCGGCACCTAATTGCGTTCCCCAGAAACCTGTTTTGGGATCGATTAATTCTTCTAGTGCGGGAAACATTCCCTCTTGGAGGGCACGGTCGACTTGATCGATATCGAACCAGTCTTTCATAGCCAATAATACAGTTGCCGCGGCTAAAACCTGGTTACCCGCAGCCCAGGAATTACCCCAGTCATAGTGCTTTACCCACTGGTAGAGTGTTTGGGGATTTAACAAGGGTTCGGCGAATTGAAATTCTCTTTCCGGTCGGATACCCAGCACGCGAAGTGCCCAAATATTCCCCCGGGTATAATGCCAGGCGGGTTCCATTTCTTCGAGGTTACGATAGCGCTTACGATCTTCCGCTCTACCTGAAAAATAGCCCTGTTCGGTTTGTCGCTGTATAAATTGCTCTGCCCATATTTCCTTAACTGATTGTGACAAATGCGCTAATTCACCAAACAAATCGAGTACATGGGCAGCGTGGTAAGAACCGTAAAAACTTTCCCCCTCACCTGCTTCTTTCCGGAATACGCCGGGTCTTTCACCTATTTTCATGGCGTTCACAAAGTTGAGTGAGGTTTGTTTAATGCGTTGATATCCTGGTGTGATCATGCTCTTCTAATTTGGATCGATAGATTATTTTTTTTGAATTCGTTGGATGGCTTTTTGGTCGGCAATCAATACTGGATAGTCGGGAATGGGTATATTGCGAAACGTATAGGAATCCCCGGATTTCGACCATTGATTTTTAGGGATTTCATACACTTTGCCGGTGATCAAGTCCAAAAGAACAGGCTTCTTGAAGGTACCTGTTACGGTAATTTGGGTTAATTGAGGGTCAAAATTTTCGGCCGGTCGATCGCTGTGATTCCATACCGTGATAAGGGTGGTTCCTGACTTTTTATGACGGTAAGAAAATGCAGACTGATCAGAATGATTGGTCTCTACGTGGGCGTCAGTTTGGAGCTGGAGCCCATCATCGAAAATAGAGAATACATTTCTTACGGCGTAGAATGCTAATTTGGGTCGTTCGATGGTTTTGTCGGGATTGGTTTTAAGAATTCCCTTGGTATTGACGCCTACCATATGATCTCCTGCTGCGTAGTGCATATCACTGATCGTAAATAGATTAGTGGCAATTCCCCGCCCGTGGTCGCCCAACATCCGCCGTAAATCCCATTTGGCTTGTGAGAGTTCGGTCCAGTCAAACTGCCTGAGCGCGCCAATGGTGACCTTACTTGGGGTTGATGGAGCTCCGTTTTCGCCCTGCATAAACGAGATATTGGGATTATATTTCCATACGAATTTCCTCATATCCTCTATTTTAGGATAGGATGTATCAGGATTGGGGGCATAACCATGATACGTCAGAACATCGACCAAATCAAGGGCATTTTTCTCCTTCAATCGATCAAAAAAGGATCCAAGGAAATCAAATCGGGTTACGCCCGCCAGACCGAGAGCCAGAAGTCTGGCATTGGGTTGGATCGATTTCACCACTTTTGCGGTCTGGATATAGAAATCGGCAAATTCATCACCGGTGTTTTGGCGATTAATGTCAGGTTCGTTCCATATTTCCCATTCAATGACATAATCTTTATAGCGAGTTACAAGGGCTCTGACCCAATTGTCCCAAGCCCTAAGGGCTTCTTCAGATGTCGGTATTCTTCCTGCTAATTTGGGTTCGCCTCCTCCTTCGTAGATCGGATTGCCGTAGGAAAACTCTACCCAGGGCGATACACCTCTGCTATGCGCATCGGGAATGATAGCGTCTAGCCATGCAAAATCGTACTGTCCTTTTACTTTTTCACATTTTGCCCAACCGCCTTGAAGACGAATTCGCTTCGCACCAAGTGAATCCAGATAGTATTTATAGGACTGATAATCCGTATAATCACGATCAATAGTTTCCCCACCTATGGACCAGGTAGAGGCCTTAATTTCCCGCGTCATTAAGGGTTTATATTTTCCCAGGTATTTAAATCCTACAGGATCGACTTGCCCGAATACCGGAGTAAAACCGATTACAAACACTAAAAACCGTAT
>JBAYRB010000335.1:0-4152 GCA_041676905.1 Spirosomataceae bacterium | reverse complement strand
GTTGACGGTATTCCCCTGATGTCGGCTTCGGGAATTGAAACCCTGAACCCTCTCGATATTGAATCTATAGATGTTTTGAAAGACGCTTCGGCCACTGCCGTTTACGGGTCTAGGGGAGCCAATGGAGTGGTTCTAATCACCACTAAAAAAGGGAAATCCGGGCGAATGACCTTGCAATATTCGGGAACAGCTACGGTCGAGACCTTGCAGGATAATACCCGAATGATGAATGCCGATGAGTATATTACCTGGCGCCGATGGTCTTACTACTATGCTGACCCCAACCGTTACCCACGGGGTGATCAGCCTACAATAGACAATGATCGTGTGATTTTCTTGGGGGCAAACGACCCCTAGGCCTGGGCTAATATCATAAAGGGTTGGGAAGGAGGAACCTGGAACGGTTCGCGAGTGGAAACGACTGATTGGGCTGGTATGGTGACCCAAACCGCCTTGACACAAACCCATACTGTTAGCGTAAGCGGTGGAACGGATAAAATCAAAGCGTTCGGATCGTTTGGCTACTTGGATAACCAAGGGACCATGAAAGGGCAATCCTTTTCACGATATTCTACTAAAATCAGTGTTGATATTACTCCTTACAAATGGTTCCAAATGGGAGCTAGTCTCAATACTTCTTACAATTTGCAACAGTTCGGACAGTCGACCACAGGAGGTAGTAACTCTGGTCCTGGAAGCATCTATCAAGCTGCCCAACGCGTGTTTCCCTATGGCGTCCCTTTTGATGAACAAGGCAACCGCATCGAGTTTCCAGGCGGTGATGACGTGGTGAGAACCGTCGTCGATGAATGGAAATATACCGATAACCAGCGTAACACGTTCCGGACCCTGGGAAGCTTCTACGCGCAAGTGAATATCCTCGATGGACTAAGGTATCGGGTCAATTTTGGACCGGATTTTAGATTCTTCAAAAATGGTATTTTTATCGATGATAAATCGGTGAATCGCCAGGGGGCTCCCAATTTTGCTTCACTGGAGAACCAAAATGATTTCTCCTGGACCCTCGACAACTTACTCTACTATGATAAGGCCTTTGATCGCCATAACCTAGGCGTCACTTTGCTTCAGACGGCTTCATCCTGGACCCAGAATGCCTCTTATATGAGAGCACTCAATGTGCCCCTGCCCAGTCAGAAGTGGAACGCGCTCAATATGTCTAATATCTCAGCATTAGATGCCTGGAATTCCAGCTTGACAGAGCGTCAACTAATGTCCTATATGGCCCGAGTAAATTACGGATTTAACGAAAAGTATTTATTGACGGTTTCGGGTCGTTGGGACGGTGCCTCTCAATTAGCAGATGGTTACAAATGGGCTTTTTTCCCTTCTGCAGCCGTTGCCTGGCATCTGAGCCATGAAAATTGGATGGCTACTCAAAATTGGATTGATCAACTCAAATTGCGCTTAGGCGTAGGAACAACGGGTAATTCAGCCATATCTCCCTACCAAACCAAGGGAGGTGTTGTGTCGTTGTTTTATCCTTTTGGGACGACGATTTTACCCGGGTATGTCCCTTCCGAATTCCTTATTTCCGGGGGGAATCTTGCCATGGCCAACCAAAGTTTGGGTTGGGAAAAAACTACCCAATATAATCTAGGGGTTGATTTCTCCCTCCTGAGTAACAGAATATCGGGTACAGTTGATTTATATACTTCCCGTACGCGTGATCTCCTGATGGAAATGTCGATCCCAAGTCTGACAGGCTTTACAAGAACTTTCGCCAATATAGGATCTACTAAGAACAAAGGTATTGACATCTCCTTAAATACGGTCAATGTTAAGACCGGCGATTTCGTTTGGGAGTCTAATTTGAATACAGCCTGGCAAAAAGATGAAATCGTGTCGTTGGCGAATGGAAAAGAAGATGACATCGCCAATAACTGGTTCATTGGACAGTCCATAGGCGTGATTTATGGCTATGAATCAAACGGCTTATGGAAGGAAGAGGATGCAGCTGAAATGGCTCGATTTAACGAAAATGGTCATAGCTTCCAAGCCGGCATGTCAAGGCCTGTGGATCAGAATGGAGACTATCGCATTAACCCGAACGATGATCGCGTTATTATCGGACATACAAATCCCCGCTGGACCCTAGGTTTTACCAATACATTGACCTATAAAAACTTCGATTTTTCAGTTTTCATATTCGGACGTCTCGGCTATAGTTTTGATACAGGTGGAGAATGGCAGGGCGGTCGGTACACACAGCGTGTAATTGATTATTACAACGAAAACAACAAGGACGCAGCGTATCAAAAACCCATTTACAATGTCGCAGGTGGGGATCCTTACCATACCATCCTAGGGTATCGAAGTGGCTCATTCCTAAAAATTCGAACCATTAACCTGGGCTATACCTTGCCTTCATCCATCTCCGAAAGTTTAAAAATCGGCCACCTGAAACTCTACGTGCAAGCCAAGAGTCCGGGAATGCTTTTCTCTAAAATAGATTGGCTCGACATGGATTTGGGCGGTTCGACCTGGAACCGGGGGTTTGTTTTCGGATTGGACGTTCAGTTTTAACGAACGCACTTGGCCGTAATAGGCCAAAGTACATCAGTTATTTCGGGTGAATAAAGAATATTCTAATAACAATCGAAAAATGAAATTACGTAATAAATTATATCTAATTGCTGGAGTTCTCCTCCTAAACGCCTGTAGCAATTTTCTGGACGAAGAATTAAAGACACAGCGAAGTTCAGATTATTTCAAGACTGAAGAAGGAATCGAAGATTTGGCCGTAGGCATTTACTACAACCTGCGCTTTCATTTCGCCTACGAATGGGGCTACGCTACTACCAACTACGGCACCGATGAATTTCGTACCGGGGGTGATGCTTCTAATCACATGTGGAATAGTTATGACGGTAATTTTTCATCCTTGGTTACCCCGGTAAATGTCAATACTGCAATGGCCAATACCCTATGGGATAATATGTACATGGGCATAAATTCGGCCAACCTTTTAATCCAAAATGCAAATGAATATCTGCCAGACGGGGTTAAGAAAAACACCATTTTAGGGGAAGGACACTTTTTAAGAGCTTTTAATTACTTAAAGTTGGTCCGCCAATACGGAGGCGTTCCGCTAAAGCTGGAATCCAGTACAACGCTAGAAAGGGAGTTTGCCCGAAATTCAGCCCAGGAAGTTACCGAACAGGTCATTGCTGACTTCACAGAAGCATACAACTTATTGCCAGCAACTGCTTCATTACCGGGTAAGCTAACGAAGGATGCGGCAGCCCACTTTTTATCAAAAGCTTACTTGTTTAGAGCGAGTGAAATTAACGATGGGTGGAATTCCGCAACGAAATCCGAAGATTTAAATAAGGCATTAGCCTACGCTGAAGAAGTAATTGGACGTAGGCAATTAGCTCCCAATTTTGCTGATTTATGGGATTATCGCGAAGTTGATGGACCCAATGAGTTCTTGGATGAAATTATTTTAGCTGCTCAGTTTACCCAAGACCGATCAACCCGCGGTTCTTACGGGAATCAACAACATTTGTATTTCCTTTCTCAATATTTAAATCTCCCACAAATGGTTAGGGATATCGCCGGTGGTAGGGAATATCAACGCTTGAGAACAAACTATTTTGCCTACAACGTCTACGATCGTATCAATGACAGCCGATTCTGGAAATCGTTCAAAACCAAGTATGCGGTCAATAATCCTAGTGGAATTTACCAACACGGAGACCTTGCAATTATGTATGTGATCAATCGTCCGGATGATATACGATTCCCAACCCCGGAAAGTCTGGAAAATGTGGTGGATCCCATTACAAATAAAGTTATACCTACCGTATTTGCCACCTATGTAGGCGGTGAAGCTTATTTGGACGAAGACGCATTCCAAAACCGATTCGCCCCCTTGAGTAAATATATTGACGGCTCGCGGGAGGCTGTCCCAGATGGTATCGGCTACCGTGATGGTATATTAGCTCGATTGGCTGATACCTATTTGACTGCTGCCGAAATTTGCATAAGACAGGGAAATGAGGCCAAAGCACTGACGTTCATCAATGCTGTTCGTAGTCGCGCAGCTTACAAAAACGGGGAAGATCGCGCAGCTTATACCGATGGGGGAGCTGCTTATAAAGGAGGGGCTCCTAATTCATTTTACGCCCG
>JBAYRB010000334.1:0-4154 GCA_041676905.1 Spirosomataceae bacterium | reverse complement strand
TCCACTACTTCCTGTAAGTAAGCATAAGGCGGTACACTTTCTCAAAAAACTTCGCCGGCCATTTGGGTTAAGATCCATGCCCCAATTCATGTCTCTAGGGGTTTTATTTAGTGGGTTAAGCTGTATTTAGGACCCTTTCTATTAAAAAAAGATCAAGGGATTAGTGTTTAATTGTCCAACAAATATAAAAATAATCTTTATCTTTCGAATTATTAATAGAATTATTTTGATGTGTTGAAAGGTTTTATGACCGATGTGTCAATTCTTGTTAATTTTACTTCCTAAGTTCCAGATCCTATGAATAAAACCGGTGATTTCCCTCTTGAACCCCTGGGTGCATTGTCCATGACCGATAGGGTTGAAAATATTCTAAGGCAGTATTTTACAGATAATAAGTTCAAGCCTGGTGATGCGCTTCCTAACGAAATTGAAATAGCGCGGCAATTGAATGTGAGTCGGAATGTGGTACGTGAGGCACTGAGCAGGCTGCGTATGCTGGGGATGATCGAAGCCCGGCCACGGCGGGGGATGGTGATGGCTCAACCGGATTTACTTGCTGGATTGGAAAAAGTGATGAACCCCTTGATCCTGAGCATCGATAATTTGAAGGATATATTTGAAATGCGGTTGATACTGGAAATGGGCATTGCGGAATTCCTGTTTGCGCGTAAAACCAAAAAAGACATTGCCGAATTAGAGATATTGGTCGAAAACCAACACGATCCCTATTCTCCATCCAAAGATGAAGAGGTGGCTTTTCACAGCAAACTCTATGAAATGACCGGGAATGAAACTTTTGCTCGATTTCAAACCTTATTAATGCCGGTATTTGAATATGTCTTTTCTGAATACTATGATCGGGGAAATCACGTTCAGATCCCCGAACCCATAATCCACCGCGATCTGGTAGAAATATTGAAAAATGGAAATGCCGATGAGTTTCGGAAGGCAATGTATACGCACTTGTTGCCTTACTATATTTCAGGTCATATTACACCCCGCGGTTAACTCATTTTTTGTAACCGCTCCAATGCTGAAATCATTCCATGCGAATTATCCTAAACCTCAGTGTGGCAGCCATTTTGGTTTGCCTCCTTTGCCTTTGTAGCCCTTCCCAACGGGATTTTATACGAATCGAGAGTGACTTTTTTAGCTATACGATTAGTCGAGACGGACGGAATATGTCCTTTATCGATAAGGCGACTGGCGCTGATTACCTCCTGCAAAAAGATAGCTCTTTTGCAGCCTATGTAGTAAAAAATGACCGTACTTATTTCCCTTCACGCGTTGAAAGGCAAGGTCAACAGCTCGTTTTTCACTTTTCAACGCTAGAAACCTGGGGTTATGTGTCGGTGGGGGAGCATTCCGACCGGGTCATTTTAAAAGTTGATTCGGTCGTTGGTGAAGTTGCTCAATTTGTATTTTTGAACATTCCTCTCACCCTTGAAGCGGTTCCGGATGAGCCTTTCGCCGCCTGTGCTCTATCGCTCAATTTACATACACATGTTGAACAGTTACCAGCTCTTCAAAGTCATTTATGGGCGGCAGGTTACGAACGTTTTGGTTACTCAGGAGCTGAAGTAGCTATAGTAGGTGTCCCTCAAGACAACCTATTACCCGTAATTCAAGAGGTGGTGAAGTCGGCTCCGGAATTACCATTTTCAGACAAAGGAGGAGCTTGGGCGCTAATTAATAAGGAAGGATATGGCTCCTACCTGATGGATTTTGGAACCCTCACCTTAGAAACCGTCGATGATTGGATCGCCAAATGCGATAGTCTGGGCTTCAATCAAATTGCCATTCATGGAGCCAATGCGTTTTTTAAGAATGGCGATTTTGAGCTTTATAAAGATCGTTGGCCAGGTGGCTGGGAGGATTTTAAAAAGATTAATGCCCGATTGCATGAGGCGGGCATCTCATCCATCTTGCTTACATATGCCTATTTTATTGATAAATCTTCAAAATGGGTGACGCCGGTACCCAGTCCTGACCTGGGTTATTTTCGGGAGTTTACCCTCGCTCGACCCTTGAAAGTCGGCGATACCGAAATTATCGTTGAAGAATCGACAGCCGATGTGTCGTCGATCGTCGGTTATTTTATTCAAAATAGCATTACCCTTCGCATCGGGGAAGAGTTAGTAGAGTTTACCGGGGTTACAGATGCTCCGCCTTATAAGTTCATCGGTGTCAAAAGAGGGGTATTAGGGACTCGCGCCCAAGCCCATGAAAGTGGCACGAAAGCCTATCATCTCCAGCAAATGTTCGGTCAATTTGTAGCCGGTCCCGACACCAAGCTTTTCGCCCATATTGCCCAAAAAACCGCGGAGATAATAAATGAAAATGGTTTTGACGGACTGTATTTAGATGCGATTGACGGGAACAATATGCTAGGAGGAAAAGAAAATGCCTGGTATTACGGTTCCAAATTTGTGTTTGAAATCGCCCGGAATTTGAATCCGATGGTGGGTATGGAAATGTGCGATATGCCCCACCATTATTGGCATTATAGTTCCCGCTGGCAAGCTTGGGACAGGGCGGTAAGGGGATACAAACGATTTGTAGATGTGCATATTGCAGCGTTGAAATCGGATGATCATCGACACGGTGAATGGATCGGATACACGGAATCCATCAATAGACTTGCTCCGGTAAAAGGGGGGCGTTTAATGCTTCCACTGCATTAAGGTTGGTGGGGAAATGGTATTTGGGACTCCCCGCAGGTGGAGACTACTTTTCCCGACGATATGGAATACCTGCTAGCGAAAATGATCGGTAATGATGCCGGACTGTCGATGTTGGGGGGAATGGACGAAAAGACCTTAAACGAACAACCCATTTTCCGGCAACTAAGAGCGCTTACGCGGCAATACGAACGATTGCGGCATGAAGGCTACTTTAGTGAGTCGGTGAAAGAGAAGTTACGACAACCGGGGCAGGAATTTACCCTAGAACAGGAAAACGGAAAATGGCAATTCCGGGAAGCTCGGTATGATAAGCGGAAGATAGCCGGCGAAAGGGCGGAATGGACGCAAGACAATCCCTACGATGTGCAACCACTCCGTTTCAGATTGCAAGCCCAAATGTCAGTAGATCCGTTTAATGCCAAGGACAATCGTGTGTTAGCTGAATTTGAAAGAGAGAATGAATTTCAACTGCGTGGGGCTGCACCCGGTGTAACAGGATCGTTCCAAGTAGGTGAGGATGTAACTTTGGGGAGCCGCTTTGGAAGTTTTTTAGTTCAAAGCAATGGAAGCAGCCTCCCAGAAGGTTCTTGGATCAAGTGGGAAAAGACATTCGATCCCTGTTTGAACTTGCATGCGCATCAGGGACTGGGCGTCTGGGTGAAAGGGGATGGGAGTGGTGCCTTATTGAATTTAAGAACAGAAAGCCCCAAACATTTGTCCATGGGCGGTAGAGGGGATCATTTCATTACCCTCGATTTTACCGGATGGCGTTATTTTGAGCTGGTGGAAATAGAGTCTTCAGCCTTCAATGATTATCTATGGCCCGACGAATACCATAATGTTTATAATTCCTATTTCTATAAGGTGGTATTCAATTGTGTTGATAAACTGCAGGTTTGGATCAATAAGGTAGAGCCTAATCAGAAAGTGGAAGTACAGTTGGGTGTGGTGAAGGCATTGCCACTTCGGCAACAGGCCTTTGAAAACCCCAAAGTGCGTATTCATGGTAAAGAAATAGTCTTCCCTGTTCGCATGCTACCCGGCATGTATTTAGAGTTTATGGATTGGACGAATTGTAAATTATATAGCAAAGAGGGGAAACTGCTTTCGAGTGTTCAACCCACAGGAGACTTACCTGAGCTGAAGCCGGGGGAAAATCATATCGAATTAACCCTATCACCCACGGGGAATCTCATCCCACGAGCCGATATCAACGTGATGATGAAAGGGAAGCTTATCGATTAGTCTTGCATTTAAAAATCGCCAATTCCTGTTAATTCCATCCACGTGTTGAATGTTTGGGATTGGGTTTTGCCTGGAGTGCTACGCCCATTTCGGACAAAGTGTACAAAAAGCCCTTCAAGCTCTCGAACGATTTCTGGATGTTGGTGAAACAGATTGTTTTGCTCACCTGGATCCGTGTTAAGATCATAAAGCTGGTAAGGCGGTAAATTCTCCGTCTCTCGTCCT
>JBAYRB010000333.1:0-4154 GCA_041676905.1 Spirosomataceae bacterium | reverse complement strand
TGACGACAGCAAATACCCATGCAAACACTTTAGACCGTAAACCTTTCAAAATATAATATGCCGGTCCACCACGGTACTGACCATTTTTCACCTCTTTGTACATCTGGCCTAAAGTGGCCTCTACTATGGCGGAGGAACTTCCCAGAAAAGCGATGACCCACATCCAGAAAATAGCCCCTGGGCCTCCCATCGCAATAGCTGTGGCTACTCCGGCTATATTCCCTGTGCCAACGCGGCCTGATATGGCCAGCGAAAACGCTTGAAACGAAGAGATACCTTTGGGCGAGCTATTTCCCGAAAAGAGCAATTTGATCATTTCTTTGATATACCTCAGTTGGGGAAAACCAAACCGAACTGTAAAATAAATACCTGTCCCAAGGCATAGATACACCAAAGCATCGCTCCAAACTATATTATTTACAAAGTCTATAATGTCTCGCATGAGTTAGGGTTAAAATTTGAAGCGCGCAAAATAGGCAAAACAGCTAATATTTTAGGATTATTTCGAGAATAAACGGTTGTTCATAATAAGAAAGTTACTCGTTTGTTTTTTCTTATTCAGTATAATTTTTGGTTACTTTGAAGTTTACTGAATGTTATACATCATATTTCTAAGCTGAATTCCATGAGACAAACCGTACTGGTTCCCACTGATTTTTCAAACAACGCATTAATAGCTACGGTATATGCCCTTGGCTTAGCTCGGGTATTAGATGCCGATGTTCATATTTTGCATGCGTATTCTGTTTTTACATCTCCGTTCCAGAGTCAGCTTGCGAATGAAACAGATGGAAGACGTGCTAAACTTGGAGCAGAAAAGAGCATGCGTGATTTTTTGGAAAAATTTATTGATGCTGATCACGTAACGATCACTTCCTCCATTGTAAAAATGGAGGTTCCAGAGGCTATTTCTACTTACGCATCCGCTAATGCTATTAGTTTGATCGTCATGGGTACGCACGGCACATCCTGGCCAAGAAAGGATCTGCTTGGAAGTAATACCTATGATGTTGCCAAGCAGAGTGAAGTTCCCTTGTTAGTAGTGCCAGAGAACAATAAGGGATTTAAATTAGAGCGGGTAGTGTTCTTTACCGATTATCAAGACGACGATATACATGTGCTAAATACAATGAAGGATTTGATAGACATTGAGCCTAAAAGTTGCACTTTGGTGCATATCGCAAAAAATGATTCTGAGGAGCAAAAGAAAATCTTGACTGATTGGGCAGTTAAATTAGGCGAGGCGAGTGAGTACAAGGGATTGGATACTCTTTTAGTAACAAATCGGGAACAGCTCTCGGTGGTGAATGATACAATTGATCAGTTGGATGCAGACCTGTGTTTACTCACTTTGGTGGGAGGACGGAACTTTTTTGAAAAACTATTCCACAAGAGTTTGGCCAGAGATATTATACTTAACCCCAAAGTCCCTGTATTGTTGAATGTAGCATCGAAATCATAGATATAAAAGAAAGCCCAGTAAGGCACCGCCTATAACGATAAACGCATTATTGATCTTTCTAAACCTGAAAACGACCGCCATACTTATTATGGCTATGCTTAATGTGCGCCAATCTGTGAGCGTCTCTTTGCCCATTGTCAAGCATATCGAAGCGATCATGGCCACTGATGCAACATTCACTGCGTCCAGAAAGACAGAAAACCTTTTAGACTGACGCATTTTTTTTATCAAGGGATTTAGCAGGGCGACCAACACGAATGAAGGCAGGAAGATATAATAAGCGTATTTTGCCGTACAAAATATATACTGCTCTTTGTTGTATGAAATATGTATTGGATATTATAAGTCCTAACCATACATTCAATGCAAGGCTTAAAGATCTAATGGTTACCTGTCCATTAGCACAGGGAAAAGAAATGGGTTTCCCTCCCGATTGGAAAAATGAGGACTTTTGGACTTAATGAAACTACAATTTAATGAACAAGATTTTCAGATTGAAGCGGTAACTTAATGGGATAGTGTCTATGAATCATAAATCCCCAAATCTTCGTCCAAATTCATCATTTCTACCAAATGCTTTTTCTGTTCGGCTTTCATCTGCTTTTTGTATTCCATCACGTCCTCAAAAAGAATTCGACGATGTTTGCCGATTTTGACAAAAGGTATCTTTCCCTCCTCGAGCATTTTGACCAAATGTGGCCGGGAACATCCCAGAATTTCTGCGGCCTTTTGAGTCGTAACTTCTGTGGCCAAAGGTACGATAGAGATGGGTTTACCTTCGGACATTGCTTTCAAAATACTTCCAAAAAGCTTTAATGCACGTAAAGGAACAACGATTTTATCATTGGTTTCTTCAATCTCTATCTCCGTATCCGCATTTAGCTGTTCGATAACAGCAGCTAATGAATCGTAAGATTCCATCGCCACTCTTTGCTCTGCTTTAGATGGCCTGTTTATTCTATCTAACGTTTCCATTTCTCATACCTAATATGTTTACACAACAAAAATAAACAAAATATTCGAAATAAACGAAACTAATATTTTTTTTCATAACTCAATAAGGTGGATTCGAAAGCAGAAGACCGACCTATAGGTTTAATAACCACAGTTACTTTACAAAATACGAGTAATACCAATTCTAAATTGTCGTGACGATGTAACGACTTTTAAGTGATCTACCGTACTGTTGGACCTTGGTATAACTATGGTATGCATATCGTTGTCTTATTTAGGACTAAGACAAGGTAGTGTTGTGAGTTTGAATTTTGTTTAAATAGGGAGGGTTACACACTCCTATTCTCCGAAAATTGTACGGAGAATAAAATCATATCAATTGTTGAAACAAATGTGGATTGTGTTTTACTCTTCTTCCTAATTGTAGGCATCAAGGAAAGACAATGCGTTCTTCTCGTCAACGGTTTTGTAATATTCGAAAAGTTTAGTGAATAGTTTGTTTTCCTGCTTTTGCAATTTATTTTGTACAGCCATATTACAAATATACAATCCTTGTTCGCTGTTCGCGAATTGCGAACAGGATCTTTCGGGCTTTACCAATCGAAGAACGATAAGACCTAAAAATTGAGTCTTATCGTACCATAAATGGTAATAGAAAATGAATGATATCGATTATTTCCAGAGGCTTTCCTGGAAATTATGTCAAGCTTTTAGTGCTGAAAACTTGACATTTTGATATAAGGCGACTTAAAAAGTAACCAAGTTAGTAACGGAGCTAGTAACTAAGTAAGTAACCAAGTTCCGATCTATTCAAATAATTGATCAACCAACCCATCCACCAACCCTACTCCAGATCGAAAAAGTGACCAAGCTCAAACAACTTGGGAGGTAATCTCGTCTATCTATTTCCAATAGTTGCAGGTTTTGGCGTAATCGTCTTGACCGGTCACGGTTCGAATGGCGCTAAAAATCAATGCGGAATTACATATGCCTTCTCCGCACAAAAACTACTTCCGAGAAATGAATGCAAAACTCGGAAATAGATTTTTGGGGGAAAGGGTAATGGGAGAAAATGGAAGATCGCCGACCTCTTAGCAAATTTTTCGACGAAGCCAGAAAATAAACACCACTAAAGCGACCACCCCGCCGGTGTATAGCCACCAGCGAGCGGTTAGGATGTGGGTGCGCTGGATTTCGGATTGGCGGTTGTGGATACGGAGGTTTCTCGTTTCGGCGGAATCGAGTGTCTGGGTACGGGAGGTATGTACGGTGATTTAAGCATGTCGTAATTTAAGGTAACGATGTCAGAACTTGACATATCATGGGCTGAGTGATCCATTGAAGAGTCCATTCCCATTTTATCCATCGCTTTATTACTATTCTTCTCACCTGTGATCTCGGGATACATTACCGAATTCATGTCCATCTTTTGGAGACTCATTTTCATCCCCATGTCCTTCATGTCCCCGTTCATTTTCATCATATCGTTCATCATCTTCATGCCCTCAAAGTATTTAAGTTTCGGAAGTGGGGGATGTGGTACTTTTGTTCCATCACCGATATAAATGGATGCAGATTCGGTGCGATCCTCAGGGGTAACCAATAACTCATAGGAATTATTTGGCTCAGGAATGGTAACGATGATATCGTAAGTTTCCGAAACCCCTACGATCAGCCTATCCACTTCAACCGGTTCGACATCATTCCCGTCACTGGCAACGACGGTAATCTTTCCACC
>JBAYRB010000332.1:0-4156 GCA_041676905.1 Spirosomataceae bacterium | reverse complement strand
ATCAATAGTGAGGATGCCTACGGTCCTGTCAATGAAGATTTAATCATTCAGTTCGACCGCAACAATATACCTGATAATATTCCTTTGGAAGTAGGTATTACTTTGTTCATGCACCCTTCCAATGGGTCTGAACAGGAAATTCCGGTAATTGTGAGAGAAGTGACCGAAACACACGTAACATTGGACGCCAATCATGAATTGGCAGGCCAAGACTTAACGTTTGAACTTGAGCTTGTAGAGATTGTATAGCTTTAATTGGTAGTTTTAGGTGGTGTTTGACAAAACTGAACTTAGGTTTGTCAAACACCACCTAAAAATTTACCACGTACTCAAACCCTGAACTGCGAAATAGAATCCGAATTATCCAGAATATCATTGAATTTTCTAACAAAAAAAGCTCAAAAGGCTCCAATGAAGTCGGAGAATTCAATTAGGTAGCTTGGATGTTGCCTTGCCATAGCAACGATTTACCCAGCCCATCGAATAAAGATTACATTCCGCAAACTCCCCGATCGACTAAAATTACCCTACACGCCTGTTTATACTCCCCTCGGTTGAAAGATATCTGTTTCAAGGAGGGGCACAACTTAATTTTTCAGTAGCCCGTCTACATTTATACACAACCCTATGCAACCACAAAGAACAGCAAATTAGGCCTGCCCCAAGCGTCTTATTCCTATTTCAGTATCCTCTTCTAACACCGACCTACACTATTGGAGGGTTGAAAACCACTTTTCCTCTATATCAATTTACCCTCTACTTTAAAATTGTCATCGACGTCAAATTTTACCTCTACCTAAAATCCTGATCCTGTTCACGACACCTACCGTGCTATCCAACTTACAAAACACCTCTTTTTCCTGAGCCATCTGGTTAAATCAGTCCGTATCTTTTTCCTGGAAAACTCTTGACTATACCTCGAAACTCTAAATTCAATAGTAGCGTAGCAACTTTCCCGGGTGACATTCCACTTTGCCAATACAATTCATCGATATGGAGTTGACCTTGTCGATGCAAAAGCGCTATCAGCTGACTTTCTTCCATGGAAAACCCATCGTACACGGCGTTGGTATCCTCAGGGAAAAGAGGCAACGTTTGAGGATGGGTATTTGTCCACCTTAAATCGTCAGCCATGTCTTGTACACTTTTGAAGAGAGCGGCTTTGTTTTGGCTAATTAACCAATTACACCCTTCCGAATAGGGTTGATCTAGCCCGCCTGGGACCGCGTATACATCGCGGTGGTAATTATGGGCAAACTCTGCAGTGATCAACCCTCCCCCTCGGGACGCAGACTCAACGACAATAAGGACGTCACTCAAGCCGGCGATGATTCTATTACGCGCCGGGAAGCGCTGGAATTCCGGCTTGGTCCCTAAAAAACACTCGGTCAAAATGCCTCCTTTACTTTTCATTTGCTGGGCAATTCTATAGTGAGAACGAGGGTATATGCGATCAATTCCTGTAGCCATAACGCCCACGGTAGGCAGTGCGTAGCGGACGGCGGCCCGGTGGGCGACGACATCCACACCATAGGCCAATCCGCTTACGATTAATGGATTAAAAGGAACCAATTCTTTCACAATTTGCTCCGTAATTTTCTGCCCGTAGCAAGTTACTTTGCGGGTTCCGACGATCCCTACCGTACGATACGCATTTAAATCCGCGTTTCCATCCATGAACAGGATCAAAGGGGCATCATACAGGGTAATCAAACGCCGTGGATAACATCGATCCCGATAACTGCATAAAGTAATATTGCGTTTACTGCATTCTTCCATTTCTTTTTCAGCGTCGTCCAGGGTTCTACTATGCAAGATCGTCTTGACAACACCTTCTCCTACCCCAGGTATTTTAATCAGTTTACGATAGTTCGCTTCAAAAACTTCCTTAACCCCTCCACAGTAACTGATCAAATGCCTAGCAGTAACCGCGCCTATCCCAGGCATTTTTGCCAGAGCCAATAGGTAAATGGTTTCTTCCGACATTTAATATTCGCTGCAATCTCAAAACCTTCCGATACGCCTTTTGCACATTTTAGGATGCCTCATTTACTTTACTGTTGCGCCGGCTGTCCCCCAAGAGCAAAATCTCACTGACCACTACTTCGGTAGCATACTTTTTCTCTCCATTTTTATCGGTGTAACTTCGACTAACTAATTTGCCTTCAACGGCTACTTCTAATCCCTTTTCCAGATACTTTTCGACTATTTCGGCCGTCTTGCCCCAGGCTACCAACGAGTGCCAATGCGTCTCTTTCACCCATTCACCCGAGCCCGACTTGTAGTTTTCATGGGTGGCAATGCTGAACCTAGGCATTTTTCTACCCTCATTAAATACTTTTATTTCGGGCGTATAACCAAAATTCCCAATCAATTGAACTTTGTTACGTATAGCATTCATAGCAATAAAAGTTATAGTATTGAAAGATTAATAAAATGACCACCCTAAGGGCGAAGTGACAGAACAAAGTAAAAAGGAAAGAGGGAATGAAAACGGTAGATAATCAATTAATACCGAAAAGAACCAATTGTAAACGAATAAAAACGATTAAATCAGATAAATCAGCTGAATGATTTATATTTGAGATGGTGACGAACACCGTTTGTCCTATTACTATACATAATATACTTAGAACATGCCGGCTGAAAATTTTTTCCAACAAAACGAAAGAAGTTGCCTGTACTGTGGAAATCCAGTTTATGGGCGATCCGACAAGAAGTTCTGTGATGACTTCTGCCGCAACACCCACAACAACCAGTTGAGAAAAGTGAGTAATAACGTCGTCCGAAAAATCAATAACGCACTCCTGAAAAACCGTAAAATCTTGGAATCTTTCTTGATGGAGGATAAACAAATGGTGAAAGTGAGGGAAGACGACCTCATCGCAAAAGGCTTTCAACCCCAATACCATACCCATATTTATACCACCAAGAAAGGGAGACTATATTTTTTCTGCTACGAGTACGGTTTTCTCATGATGGCTCACAAATGGTATCTACTGGTGAAAAGACTCGAAAATAATTAATCGATAAATCGCTTCAGTATAGGTCCATACGAATCTATCCGACGATCCCTCAAATAAGGCCACATACGTCGGTAATAACTAATTTTTGCCAAATCAAGCTCTTCTACATGCACCACCTCCGCATCATGGGGAGCCTTATACAGCAAACGACCATGCGGATTAGCAATGAAAGACCCCCCCCAAAACAATTGTCCGTTTTCCTCACCCACGCGATTCACCGAAACCACATATACTCCATTCGCGATGGCATGGCTACGCTGAATCGTTTGCCATGCTTCGTGTTGTTCTTCATTGATTACAGGATCTTTTTCTTCCAAATCCCACCCTATCGCCGTGGGATAAAACAATACTTCAGCCCCCATAAGACTGGTGATTCGGGCTGCTTCGGGGTACCATTGATCCCAACAAATCAACACACCGAATGAACCATACTTGGTTTTGAAAACACGATAGCCCGATGGGTCTAAAACCGATTCGGTGGAGTCACCGGGTGTGAAATAATATTTTTCATAATACCCCGGATCATCCGGAATATGCATTTTGCGGTATTTTCCCAGATAGGCCCCATCTGCGTCCAACACGGCCGTCGTGTTATGATAGACCCCACGGGTTCGTTTTTCAAATAAAGAAGCAATTATAACGACCTTTAGCTCACCGGCGAGTTCGGCTAACGCCTGAGTTGTAGGTCCGGGGATGGGTTCAGCCAGATCAAAATTGCTGGGATCTTCAATATTGCAAAAATAAAGTGAACTGTAAAGTTCCTGAAGACAAACCACCTGTGCCCCTTTTTGGGCTGCTTCCCTGATGCGCTCTATAGCTTTATTTTGGTTGTCGGCAATATCCGCAGTACAACTCATCTGAACGATCCCAACTTTCACTTTTGTCATGTTTTCGTAATTCAAAATTTTTAATACCCCGGAAACTTCTCCCCTGAATGCGTTTGCATCATCCTTCTTACCTCGTTTACGATTGCTTTTTCATCTTGTCGCCACATACAAGCGAAATGGCCTCGTGGGCAACTTTCCGTACCGAAATTACTACATGGATGACATCTCAACCCGGGTACTCGAGCCTCATAATGATCACTAATCAAATACGGCCAGACCCCAAATTTATCAGGGGATGTAGCT
>JBAYRB010000331.1:0-4172 GCA_041676905.1 Spirosomataceae bacterium | reverse complement strand
CTAAGCCCATTCGCTTTAAGGATTGATCACAACTGGCGATTAGGTATTTTCGACTTCCCCATTCACCATAAGGTCCAGGCCACATGTTATAACCCGCCTTGGTGGAGATAACCAATTCGTCACGATAACCCGCAAATTCGGTCTTCAATAGTTGTCCGAAAGCAATCTCAGCGCTCCCAGGTGGGGGACCGTAATTGTTGGCTAAATCGAAATGTGTTATTCCTAAATCAAATGCTTTGCGACAAATTTCCCGTTTTGTTTGATGGGGGTAATCCTCTCCGAAATTGTGCCACATTCCTAGGGAAATCGCCGGCAATTTCAGTCCGCTCTTACCACAGCGACGATAAATCATTTTTTCGTAGCGATTTGGGTTTGGGGTCCAGTGCATCATATTGGGTTTATTTTGAGAAATTCAAAAAGTTTTAACAAAAATAAATAACCGAATTGTGAATATGCCCAAATAAATACCGGGAGAAAATCTTTCTATCCGAATCGTATGAATTGTATTTTCGCGAAGTCACGTCCCGAACGGATTAATTTTTTAGCTCCATCGGTCCCTTTTTAAAATTATTCCTACCCCGGAACAAAAATTTCTGCAACGCTGTTGCAATAACAGATTTTCGTTTGTTATCTTTGCCACATGATAAAAGTACAAAGCGCCAACGGGCATGGAAATGCCGATTACATAGGAATTACAGGCTCAGTTCTGTGTATTATCCACTGCATTCTCACTCCGGTGATTGCCGTTAGTTCGTCCCTACTCTTTAAAGATTCTTTGGTGGAAGGCATGCATATGTTGGGTTACGCCTTTATTTTGATTAATGGGGTTGCGGTTTATTACGCAACAAGGCATGGTCACTTGGAGAAATTGAATAAATTCTTGTGGGGGGCTTTTGCGTTATTTGCAGCTTCTATTCTTTTGGAAGAGGTAAGCGAAGTATTCCACTATCTGGGCTATTTGGGTTCTTTTCTTCTGATTGTGGGTCATAGCTTAAACCTATATCTCTGTCGCCGCATTCACAAGAGACAAGTTTAGATCATTTATCATATTCTACTTCAAAATTTTCAAGAAAGGGACGATCTCTACGTCTCCGGGCTAGTTCATACTCCAAAAAAGTCTTACCTAAGTCGGCCATAAACTGATAACCGATTGGGTCGTAAGTGTAACGGTTGCCGTCCAAGCTTTCACCGGGTTTACAATAGATGACGGCACTAAGGAAGAATTCAACACCCATCTCAAAATCGACGATATAGGCATTATCGACCAAATAACCGTAGCCTTCACCGATTTTATTAAAGCTACGAATTTGACGTGGGGTGCGTCTTTTGGTTTTTCCAAATAGGAGGTACTTTACCGAGGCATCGTCAAAAACTTCACGGTAGTGCTCCGGGTATTCGGTTTCAATGGGTAATTGGGAAAGATAGCGATAGAGGAATTGGTAATCGTCGGGTTTTAAATTCAACTTCTGCTCCTCCGGAGCCCTTTCGGGAAATATTAGATTTTGTAAGAAACGATGCTGATCCATTAGGTTGAAGGCGTTCATTTCCTGGAAATCCATAGGAAATGCATCACTGGCTTCTCCTACCTGTAGGGTAAATTGTTGTTGGGTGGCTTGTGAAGCCGCTCTATCTCCTTGTTTTTTTTGTTCACCCTGCTCGTAAACTAACTGTCCATTTAATTCAAAACGGATCGGGTTTGTGTACTTATTTTCTTCCAAATTCAGGGGTACATCCAATCGGTGGGTCGCTCTAAAAAGGGGATAGCCTTTGGCATGCATGGATTCATTGAAATAATCCTGGCCAAGAAACTCATAAAGTCGGTTATAAGCATCATGGTCGTTACCTACTAGCAATTTTCTTATATAATGACCAATAGAGGGCAGTCCATTTTCGGAAGTGGTATCCTTGTAAACTTCGGTTTGAGATGCACGTGCCGCTAGGGTGAACATGGGCGTTTCCCGAGTCAGACCTTCCTTATTAAGGTTATTTATTTTTTCTAAGGCTAACGCTGCGGCGGCTAATCCCATTGTACCGGCAGGATAAAAATAGCGCTGGGGGTCAACCCGGTAGCGGTAGGTCGTGAAATGGGGTATTCCCTGACGATCTCGATCTACTTTGGTATAAATGATCTGTATATCAAAAACATCTCGGTTTTTGAGGATGTGCTCAAATCGTTCCGGGTGTTTTTTTAATTGACGATCGATGAAAGCGTCGAATACGGGTTGTGAATAAGCAGGTGTAAATTGACCTAAAAGGCTGAATAGCAGGAAGGATACGTAATTTCTGTAAAGGTTTTTAAAGGGCATAGTTAGTAATTATCTACCGGTCGGGGTACATATAGATTGTTCTAATTTACCAAACACACTCGAAAAAAATTAAAATCCATGCTTAAAATAATATTAAAAAGTGCTTTACGCTTAGTAGAAGGGTAATCCCGTCGTCGGGAAAAATTTCGTTCTATCGTTAATCAGTAGTTTTTATGTCATTAGAAAGTAAACGCCGTAGCCGGGGGTGGTTCGGCAAGGAAGGAAAGGACGGATTTATTTATAGGTCCTGGATGAAAAATCAGGGGTACCCGTCGGATGAATTTGACGGGCGTCCGGTCATCGGAATTTGTAATACTTATTCGGGCTTTACCCCCTGTAATGGACATTTTCGGGAGTTAGCCGAGGCTGTAAAACGTGGGGTATGGGAAGCGGGCGGTTTCCCATTAGAATTTCCTGTTATGTCGTTGGGTGAAACCTTGATTAAACCTACGGCCATGCTGTACCGTAATCTAGCCAGCATGGATGTAGAAGAATCGATACGAGCGAACCCGATGGACGGTGTGGTCCTACTTTGCGGTTGTGATAAAACGACTCCCTCCTTGGTCATGGGAGCGGCAAGTGTCAATATACCTACTATTGCTGTTTCTGGAGGGCCTATGCTGACTGGGCGTTATCAAGGAAAAAGCATTGCCACCAGCGATATTTGGCGATTTAGCGAGATGCATCGAAATGGCGAAATGACCCAGGAGCAACTTTTTGAAGCCGAAGCTTGCATGAGCCGAAGTGCGGGTCACTGTGCCGTAATGGGTACGGCATCTACCATGGCAACCATGGTCGAGTCTTTAGGTTTGACCTTACCCGAGAACGCGGCTATACCAGCGGCTGATTCTCGTAGAAAGGTAATAGCGCATTTGTCCGGGCGGCGAATCGTGGAGATGGTAAAGGAAGACCTTCGTATGTCGCAAATATTGGTTCGCGAAGCATTTGAGAACGCGATTATGGTCAATGCTGCCATTGGCGGATCCACCAATCTGGTTATCCATTTGTTAGCAATTGCCGGACGTATGGGGATTGAACTCACCATTGAGGACTTCGACCGCCTTTCGGCGAATATCCCCCTTTTGGCCAACCTACAGCCGTCGGGACGTTATTTCATGGAGGACTTTTACTATGCAGGTGGGGTGCCGGTGATTCAAAAAGAACTGATTGGTCGTTTGCACGCCAATGCGTTGACGGTAAACGGAAAAACCGTAGCAGCGAACTGTGAAAATGCAGTTTGTTACAACGATGATGTAATTGGAACCTTGGACAAGCCAATTAAACAATTGACTGGGCTAGCCGTTCTCAAGGGTAATCTGTGTAAAAACGGAGCGGTCATTAAGCCCTCAGCCTCGTTAAAGCCTGAATTAATGAAACATCGCGGCAAGGCCGTTGTTTTCGAAGATATTGACGATTACAAACGTAGGATTGACGATCCCGATTTAGAAGTGGATGAAAACAGCATTTTAGTCCTTAAAAATGTAGGTCCTAAAGGCTACCCTGGTATGCCTGAGGTGGGAAATATGGGATTGCCCCCAAAATTATTGGCCAAAGGGGTAAAAGACATGGTTCGGATCTCCGACGGCCGAATGAGCGGTACAGGGTTCGGTACCGTGGTTCTTCACGTTTCCCCGGAAGCAGCGGAAGGAGGTGTACTTGCCTTAGTGAGGGAAGGCGATTATATCGAGTTGGATGTGGAAGCCCGGCGTCTGCATCTGGATGTGTCGGATGAAGAGCTGGATCGCCGACGTGCCGAATGGGCTGCTCCCGATTTAGGTTACGAAAGGGGTTACGTACATCTTTATATTAAAGAAGTGAATCAGGCTCACTTAGGTGCCGACCTGAAATTTTTACGGGGAAGCTCGG
>JBAYRB010000330.1:0-4179 GCA_041676905.1 Spirosomataceae bacterium | reverse complement strand
ATTTCTCTTTCTCATGATAGAAAAGAGCAATTTGTATTTACAAAAGGGAGATATTACCAGTGCACGTGATCGTATACGTAAAGCTCATGAACACTATGTTAAAAATCAGATTGATAATCCGCTTTTGCTGAGCAATATCTATTTGACATCAGGGGAAATTCAGAAAAAAATAGGGAATTCGGAGGATGCCATGCGCCACTACCGTACGGCCTATTCTACCCTCATGCCCGAGGTAAAAGACCGAGACGATAAATTGCCGGATAACATTCAACACCCCCTTCACGCCATCAGGATAGTACAAGCTCAAATAGGGCTTTTCGAACAACGATATGAGCGGAACAAGAATTTCACGGATCTGGAGGCGGCCTTTTTATTATACGACAGGTTAATTGCGATCAAGAAAAAGAGCTATCGGCAGGTGGTGGTCAACGATAATGATCGGTATTTCTATATCGCCAACAATCAGTCGATGATGGATAAGGCTATTTTGAATGCCTATGCCTATTTAGAAAAAACGGGAAGTTTGGCGGCCCTGGAAACCCTTTTTCATCGTCTGGAGGATGCGAATACCACTCATTTGATGGATATTATTTCGGGTAATTATTCCGAGGAAAGTGCGAAAAACACGTCGTGGGAGTCGAATTTGAAGGAAATCCAACGTAAACTTGACTCCAAAACCGCCTTTCTTTCCTACCGCCAAATCGACAATGTACTCATTGGGTTGGTGGTAAAAAACAATTTTGTAGATGTTAAAAAGTGGACGCTTTCTTCCGAGGCGTTTTATGCAGACCTAAGAAATCTAATGTTGGAGGTGAAGCAGAATCCGGGTCTGGGCTCCTATACGGGTTCGCCGATGGCTCAAAAATGCTACCAAGTCCTCATGCATCCGATTGAACCTTGGTTAAAAGGAATTAGCCGATTGGTAATTGCCCGAGATTGGAAATTTGCTTCCTTACCCTTTGAAGTATTGGAAGAACGGCAGGATCATTATTTGGCCGATCGTTACAGTATTTCCTATACGTATTCAGCATCCTTTTTTTGGGAACACCCCGGTTTATCCCGGCCACGTCCGAAATCCTATGATGCCTATGTTTTTGCACCCTTTGTCAATCATGCTGGAAACGAATTCTCCGGTTGGAAGCCGATTTCGTCTATGAGTGAAGTTCGCAGCATGGGTCAAGATTATGTTTATGGCGAAGATGCAACCAAGCATCATTTCATACAGACGGCACCCCAGCACTATATTCTCAATTTGGCTACCCATGCATTTGCAGATCTGAAAAATCCCGGGTCATCTTATGTGCAATTTTACCCAGGTGTCGACAGTAAGTTATACCTTGACGAAGTGATGGCTTTAAACTTATCCGGAACGCGCCTCGTAATGCTAAGTAGTTGTTTCGGTAACGAGGGGGTTGAGTATGCAGGCGAAGGGGTTATATCACTCGCCTATGCGTTCGCGCGAGCCGGTAGCCCATCGTTACTCACCACTTCGTGGGAGGCTAATGAAAACACAACCGGTTTTTTAACCCGTACGATTTCGTCTTATCTAGAACAGGGATTACCGCTTGATGAGGCATTACAGAAAGCTCGTCAGGCATTACGCTCCCACCGAAGCTATCAAAAGTATAATCACCCTTATTTTTGGGCTAATTTAAGTCTGTTGGGGAACCATTCTCCTGTTTACGAACCCCAAAGTTCCATTGTGAAATATGGTTATACAACCGCCCTCGTACTGCTAACGATAGTGATGATACTCTGGGGGAGGAAAAAAAAGGATGTTTCGATGCGTCAATAATTACCTGCGCATTCGATTCCACCACAGTTAGTTTTGGGAGGTTTAGTGGTATCAGTTACGGGATCAATGTCCGGTTGGCTGCAAGCTTTTAAAAAGGGGATGGCCAGTATGGTAAAGATGAAAATGATTTTTCTCATGAATATGGTAATTAGCGTGTTATTACAAAACGTTGAATAATTTAAGGTACGAGTAAAAGGGTTTTACCATTATATGCTCACATTTGTGATGTAAGTCGCTCATATATAGCTTGTTGTATTCATTTTAAGGTCTTACACAACCTCAAATTGCAGGCATCTCTCGATTGTTGGCATTGGCTCTTAAGTGGTCAATATAGGAATAATCTACTCGAAAACATAAAGTAATTTACATTCCTCGAAGAAAAATACGAGCGATGCACCGGCTGGAGCATAGGGAAAACTAAGAATCGTTTTTATATTTGGCGGAGGATTAGGTTGCTCCAGCGCACTCAATTCCACCGCAATTGGTTTTTGGCGGTTTAGTGGTGTCTGTAACGGGGTCGATATCGGGTTGACTGCAAGCGTTCAGCAGGGACAGACCGATGATAGATAAGAAGAAGAGTAATTTTTTCATTTTGGAAATAGGTTTATAGTCTCCGACTAAAAATAGTATAGAAAAAGTTAAATAGGTGATTTTCAAAGGTTCTACTAGGTTGCTCCAGCGCATTCGATTCCACCGCAGTTGGTTTTAGGTGGTTTGGCATTCTCAGTAGCCGGGTCAATGTCGGGCTGGCTACAGGCGTTGAGTAGGGGTAGAGCGAGTACAGTAAGGAGAAAGAAAATTTTTTTCATGTCAATTTTAAGTTTAACATATTGAATATAGGATCAGCGGTGAGGTTAAATTAACGGTTGGTCGATTAGGTTGCCCCGGCGCATTCGATTCCACCGCAATTGGTTTTAGGTGGTTTGGCATCTTCAGTAGCCGGATTAATATCGGGCTGGCTGCAGGCATTCAGCATCAGCAAAGACGCTATGAGTATAAATACCTTTTTCATGATCTATAATTTTAAGTGTGAAAAAGTTACTTGGTTATGAAATATTGAGAGCTGTTTATGGTATTAAGTGGCATCTTTTTTTTACGAGTGCCTTTTATGTTCTAATTTTAAGATGATTTTTTTCAGAAAAGACGTTACGTTCGTCTTGTTAGGTTAGATAAATGGGAGAAAGAGCTCATTTTTTTATGAATGGAATTTCGGACAGCCAGATCATTGAAGGGATGCTGTCGGAAGATGAGCGCGTTGTGAGCCGAGCGATAAAGCACTTGTATAGGTCGTGCAGTCAAATGATCACACGGATCGTTTGCACCAATGGTGGAAATTTGCAGGATGCTGAAGATTTGGTACAGGAAGTACTGTTGAACTTTAGAGCGCAGTTGATTTCGGGAAAATTCGAGTATCGTGAGAATGTTAGAATTTCGACATATATCTACAGAATGGCTGTAAACCAGTGGATTACAGTCTTAAGCAGAAAAAACGCAGACATCCGTCGAATCATGGAATTCCACGAGAGTCTGCAAAACCAAGATCGAGACCCGTTGGCAATTTTTGAGGACAAGGAAGAAACCACCGTATATAAAGGTGTTTTTTCCAAATTAAACCCGATCGAACAAGAATTACTTAGACAATACTACGATAAAAAGAAAACCCTCGAACAAATAACTGTTATGTTGAACCTGAAGAGTGTAGATGCTGCTAAAATGATGAAGCATCGCACTATGCAAAAGCTAAGAAGACTTATCAAACAACACCTTGGAACTATTTAAGAACAACTATCCCCTATATTTTACTTGAAATGAACAAACCACAAAATCCTGGTGAAATTACCGAATGGATTGACCGCTACATTTCTGGAAAGATGAATTCGATAGAGTGCGATCATTTTGAGGCCGCTTTATTAAAAGATTACCACCTAGCCTTACAACTGGAAGAACAGATTCAAGCAAGGGAAATGCTGGATAAGTTATTCATGGAGGAACGATTGCGGGATCAAATCAAAACGATGCAAAGAAAAGATCGTCGCATTCAAGTATTCCAGCGTATGGGTAGATACGTCGCTGCCGCCAGCATACTGGTTATCTGTGCTTTGACCATTTTGGTTAACAGTAACCCTGTATTTCCTGATTCGGAAAATGACTTTACCGTAATTCGGAGTGCCGACGAGAGTGTTATTCAACCCGAGAGGAGGTTGGTTTTTGACCATTTCTTTGCGGGTCAAGCCCATTTTGCGGAGGGCGAGTATGCTTTGGCGGTTAGAAATTTTGAAAATGTACTGGAAGAGGAGGATTTACGTCCTTACTTCCGAGAAGCAGCGCAATGGCACTTGGCTATTGCCTACTTAAAAAGCGGAAATATCAAGAAAGCCGATAGT
>JBAYRB010000329.1:0-4187 GCA_041676905.1 Spirosomataceae bacterium | reverse complement strand
CGGCCTACGATTCGCATCATAGGTGAAGCGACTTTCTGTGAAAATAGTGAGGTTACACTCGAGGCACCTGAGGCTACGGGATATTTATGGAATAACGGAGGAACCACCCGCAGTTTGACGATCAAAACGAGCGGAAGTTTCTCGGTCCAGACCCTCAATGAATTTGGATGCCGATCCCCCCGATCGGAAAATGTGGTAACAAAAACGCTACCTATACCATCTCCGCCAGTGATCAGAGCCAATGGGCCTACCGATATTTGTGACGTTAACCAAGTTCGTTTGACCGCTACCGGTTCTCCGCCCTTTATTTGGAGTACGGAAGCCACCAGTTCTTATATTGAAGTTGGAGAAACGGGTACGTATACAGCGACGTCACTTGGTTCGAATGGTTGTCATTCAAATCCTTCCAATGCAATTGAGGTAACGGTCCGTATTACACCGGAGGTTCCTAAGGTGGAAAAATCGGGGGCTTTCTCAATTCGTGTAACCAATCATCTTGACGGCGCTGCTTATATATGGCATCAAAACAATCAATTGTTGACCGAATCACAGAATGCCTTTCTTCGATTGAATTCCGCAGGAAATTATCAGGCACAGGCGTTTAAAAAATATACTGACGATCTTACCTGTTATTCCGAATTGTCAGCAAGTCAATTTTTCGAAATTGATGCCTTTTCAAAAAACTTAAATGCTTTTCCCAACCCTACCCGGGAGCATTATTTTTATCTAGAAACCAGTGAAATTATTGCGAACGCGGTTGTCACCATCTATTCTTTACAGGGCCATCCTTTAGCAAGTTATGCTTTTGATGAGCTTTCTGTACCCGTGAAAATAACATTACCTGAACATCTTTCCGGCGTATATCTGATCAAAGTGACAGGGAAAAATTACAATGCATCGACCAAACTTTTGGTCTCTAATTAATATGACAGGTACTTGTTTTTACGAAACCCCCTGATAAACCCGATTATTTATATAAATTTGCCACATTTAATTTTGAAAATAACCAAGCACTCGGAATAAAAACCAGTAATATGACTAATTCGGATGTAGAGGCGGTATTGGGTTATATCCAAAAACAGCTTTCATCACTTTTTTATGGATTCCTGCTGATCTGTATTCCCTTCCTGTCAGCTCATCAAGTAAGAGCTACCATAATGATTGATTACCCATCGGAAAGGGCGGTTTATCAAAGAGATGTGACCGGTTATGCTACGATAACTGTAGCGGGCACCTATTCCAGACCTGCTAGTCGAATTGAGGTAAAAGCCGTTCCCGTATATCCAGGTCAGGGAATAGAAATAGACTGGCAAACCCTTACACAAAACCCTACGGGTGGTGTTTTTGCAGGTCAACTTCGTTTGTTCGGTGGTTGGTATACGATATTGGTTCGTAGTATGGACGGTAATAATGAAATTGAGCAAGGTGCTGTTAGTCGGATGGGGATAGGTGAGGTCTTTGTCATTGCCGGGCAGTCGAATGCTCAAGGAATTCGCTCCTACCCCAACGGACCACCCGCTCAAGATGAACGAGTTAATTATATTAGCAATAACCAAAATATTCACAATTCTACCAACGATCCCGACCCTCCTATTTTCTCCCATTTAAACCGCTCCGATGCCCATTTATCACCCATGGGACAAGGTGCTTGGTGTTGGGGCGTATTAGGCGATAAATTAGTACAGCGGTTAAATGTTCCCGTCCTGTTTATCAATGCATCCTGGGAAGGTACCAGTATCCGTAACTGGGCCGAAAGTGCCGACAATAAACCAACATACAACGCCTATGGAGGATTCGAGTACCCTCCTTCCATGCCATACGCCAATTTGGCTATATCGATCAAATACTATGCGAGAACGCTAGGTATGCGAAGTATCTTGTGGATGCAGGGTGAAACTGATACCTATCCGGTCAGAATGTCCCGTACCGAGTATCGGAACCACCTGCAATTCCTTCTTAACAAACTGGGTATTGATATTGGTGAGCGGGTCATCTGGACCATAGCACGAACTTCCAGAACCTCCACCGACGGTTCTCCAGGTGGTTCCATCACAGATCCCAATATTATTGCAGCTCAAAATGATGTACTAAATACAACATTCAACCCGGTTTATCCAGGTCCTGAGACAGATAATCTCGGCAATCCACGACCGGATGGTGTTCATTTCGGAACTAGAGAATCCCTCATTGTCCTGGCCGATGCCTGGCTGTCGGTCATGGATCAAAATTATTTTGCCAATATAACCCCTCTTACACCGACTCCTATACCGACCATTTCCGCTCGTTGCGGTAATAATAATTCGTCAGCAGTTTTAGAACTTCCCCAAGGTTTTGCATCCTATCGGTGGTCTAATGGTGCTACGAGTCGAACCATTACTGTTAATTCCCCAGGCACCTATTTTGCTACACTCAAAAACGAGCAAGGATTAACGCTCGTAAGTAGCCCGGTACGAATAGAGTCGCTTAAACCGTCTACACCATCCATTATTCCGGCTGCAGACCCATCGATTTGTGCTGATTCGGAATTGGTTCTATCCGTAAGTGGGAGTAACGAATACATTTGGGAACGGGACGGGGTCGAAATTGGCAAAGGTTCCAATTTAAGAGTAAGCGAGGAAGGGGTCTACACTGTTACGGCCAAAAACGCTATTGGATGTGTATCTAACACCTCCAACGGGCGCAAACTTACGGTTTTACCGCCGGTAGCCACACCGGTTCTCGGTTATGCCGGACCGTTTAGCCTGTTGGCTTCCACAAGTGGAGATGATACGCTGACCTTCACCTACGATTGGTATAGGGATGAACAATTGTTGCCGTCCGTATCACAGTCTATTTACAAAGTCTCTGACTTAGCAATGGGTGAGAGCGGGGTCTATAAAGTGCAGGCAACGGCCCACTTTAAAGCAGCAAATGGATCTACGGTTTCATGTCCTTCGGGGATCTCCGAACCTTTTACCTATACCATGAATGCTTCTGAAGATATCGTTGTTTTTCCGGTTCCTTCTGTCGACGGCAAAATATTCATTGAAAGTAGAGAACCCGTTACCAATGTGGAGATAACGGCGTATTCGATGCTCGGTAAGGCAGTAATGAATCAAACGATCGGAACTATATCTGAACGAAAAGCTATTGAATTACCCCTACCCCGCGGGATTTATATGTTACATATTCAAGCCCAGGGTAAGGAATATGTCAAAAAAATTGTCATGCATTGACAATCTAGAATGGCTAATTGCAACAAAAAGTAGGGGCTCGTCGTGAACTCCTACTTTTTTTATTTTTTATGATTATTAAAAACGGGCAGATTCCAGTGGTAGTAAAGTGCCAACAACCGCACGACAAAACAAACGATCAGGGCGATTAACGACATCCCATCGGTATTTAACCAGCCGAAATAATCTCCTGCTACTACCAACGATGCACCTATTAGTGCGGCAGATGCATAAATTTCTCTTTCGAATATGACAGGGACCCGATTCAACATAACGTCACGTAATACCCCTCCGCCTACGGCCGTAGTAATGCCTAATAAAACGGCTACCATTGCGTTATGCCCGAAAGCCAGGCTTTTTTGAGCGCCGGTAATGGCAAAAAGGGATAAGCCCATCGCATCGAAAAGCAGTACGGGATGGTTAATGCGACGTACAAATGAATAAAACCCCATGGTCAATCCGGCGGCCGACAAGGCTACTACTAAATAACGCCAGTTTGAAAGGCCAGCTGGGGGGATTGCTCCTATACAAACATCCCGTATAATACCGCCGCCACAAGCCACGGTATAAGCAACAGCACATATGCCAAAAAGATCCAATCCCTTTTGCCGGGCAGCCGTAGCGCCACTAATGGCAAATGCAAAGGCACCGGCTAAATCCAGGAAATAGTACAGCGTATGCAAATTTTCCATAGAGGATCAAAATAAAGAAAAGAGCCTGTAAATCCATCGATTACACAGGCTCTTTTCTGAATATTTAAGATGGCTCAATGCCTATAGTCGGAATCCAAAACTATAAACGTCGTAAGGAGCATCCAAGTCAAGTCCTTCGAACTGGACCATCGTATCTATTTTATCAGCGAGTTCTTTTTCCAACTCTTTTACCGAAGTTACGGGTTTACCATTGACTTTGGTAATGATGAAACCAGGACCCACTCCAACACGAGCAAGTTTTCCACCTTGAACCTCGGTAACT
>JBAYRB010000328.1:0-4205 GCA_041676905.1 Spirosomataceae bacterium | reverse complement strand
GCACACGAAATGCCGTTGCGTTAACTGAATTGGGCTCGCTCAATAAGGCGATTCTCTTATTGGGGCCGATGGGTGGTTTCTTCTTAAGCATTGGGTCTTTTTTTGGAGTGGCACACAAGGAGAGCCCCGACCAATGGGAGAACCATACCAATGGTGAAAACGGAGATATGATCGAAGAAAAAGAAATATTACTAGGTGTAGCTTCGATCGGAAAAACGACAGCCAGGGAAGCCATGGTTTCCAAATCCAATATAAAAGCATGCAGCATCGATATTGACTTCCATGAATTGATGGACCTAGTCAATAAATTTGGTTACTCCCGTATGCCGGTTTATAAGGAAAACTTAGACAATATTGAGGGCATACTCCTTATTAAAGACCTCCTCCCCCATATTCAAAAGGACGAAAACTTTGCATGGCAGGAGCTTGTCAAAGAACCCTATCTCATTCCAGAAACGAAAAGGTTGGACGGACTCCTCGAAGAATTTCAGAAAAGAAGGGTCCATATGGCTATTGTTATAGACGAATATGGCAACACCAAAGGTCTTATCACGCTGGAAGATATTATCGAGGAGATTTTTGGCGAGATCAGCGACGAACATGATGACGAAAACGTCAATAAGTTTGTACGAATTGATGAAAAAAATTATGTCTTTGAAGGGCAAGCGCTGCTGAATGATGTCATACGAACCCTGGAACTAGACGCCGACTATTTTGACGAACTGAGAATTGAAAGTGAAACATTGGCAGGATTGATATTGGAATTGTTTACACGAGTACCCAACATTGGAGAAGAAGTCAAATTCAAGGATCTTACCCTAAAGGTCCAGGCGGCCACCAAAAAACAGGTAAGGAAAATCCGAGTAACCTTGCCTGAAGACTGGCAGGATTAAGGAATGTAGCCCCATTTTTTCAGGTCGCCGGGGATATCCTTAACGGGTGACAGTACCCCATCGGATCGAAGCAAATAACAGAAGTCGGAAATTTCGAGCACGTGTTTGTAGGAGTGGTCGGAAATTAATATTCCCTTGTGGGCTGCCTCGCTCACAATCAATTGCTTCATACATTCGATATGCAAAGGCGCCAACCCCAAAAACGGTTCATCGAGAAAAACAAATTTTACCGGGCTGGTCAATACCAAGACCGTTTCAAGCATCCTTTTCTGACCCACCGAAAGTTCTCCTAAGGTTTTATGTAAACGGTCGTTGAGGTCCGAAATAAAGGGAGCAAGCCGGTCTACCGTAGTTCCGTAAAGTTTCAGGAGTCGAATCAACTTTATGTTTTCGGGTAAAAATGGGTGCTGGGGGAGGTACCGGATCAATCCCGTTCTTTTGTAAGGGCGATCAACATTTTTACCACCATGCCGTACGGATACCCCATCACTTCGCTCGATACCATAGATAATTTTCATCAACGTACTCTTACCCACTCCATTTCTTCCCAGTAATGCAGTGACTGCACAGGGCTCAACCTTGACATAAATGTCGCGCAGCAAACATAGGTTGCCAAAGTTTTTTCGGATTCCATCCGCTTCAAGTGGGTATATTTCCGGCTCCATAGTAGGGTAATTTTTAAAATAACCTAAAAAATACTAATTGCCGTAAAACAACCAATAAGGATGAGAAAGGCCAGCAGGTCGAGGAAAAAAGTAGAAATATACAGACGAATTTCCGAGATACCGAAATGGTAGTAAAAATATAGCTTATCCCTGCGAAATTCCCTAAATAAATAGATTAAAATCGAGGTGGTAAACAACTTTACCCAAAACCAGTGCAAACAGAAAACCGATACCATTGGATCATCATAACCCGGGTGACCAGCCAATAACCAAGTGAAGAAGGAGACCGACAGAAGGGGTAGAGCCAGCGATTTGTAGAAATGAAGAAACAGCATGATAATCGCCGTAAAACGAAGATCGAATCTCCCAACAGAAGTGCGAAAGTCCTTCGCTATACTCTGTGACATATAAAATTTTACGCCACACTTTTTAAAAAGATGGCTCAGACGTGAGTATTTCAGTCTTAATTATCCCTCAATTTGATTGTAGATTTATTCTTTATATATACCTCAGTGGATGCAACATTTTCATTAGTGAAAATAAATTCGCATTTACCCATGCACTGACTTGAAAGAGTTATCAAGAGAATTATTGTTGACTAGTCCTTTTTCAGTTATTATATACCAAATTTGTTAATAAACTAAGCCCCCGCAAAGCACTTCATTTAGCTAAATCCTGAACATAAGTACGGGAGAGACACAAAACATATCAAAATAATTTTCGATTCCGTTATTTAATGAACCTGTGCAACTAACGGTGCTTAAATTCATATCCTTTACCCGAAAATCAACCACATGAAACTTTATGAATTTCTTAAGATCAATACAGCCTTAAGTGCCGATTCATTAGGTGACCTGGTTTCAAAATTCAAAAGAAAACAACTTGCACCCGGCAGATTCTTATTGCGCAAAGGACAAATTGCCGATAGCTACTGGTTTCTCGAAGAAGGTTTTTGCCGGAGTTATTATGTCAAAAATGAGGTGGAACACACGGTTTGGATAGAGGCACCGGGCGAATTGGTCTGTGAAATCAAGAGCCTTCGCCTTCAAATTCCTACCGAATACTTCATTCAGGCCATGGAACCGATTACTTATTATACAATTAAAGCACAGACATTGGATCGTTTGGTGTCCGAAAACACTGAATTACAGGCTTTCATGTTACGACTTTGGGAAACCCGCTTTATCATTGCTCTGGACGGCCTCAGGGCTTTCCAGACAATGACCGCCAAGGAGAGATATGAATACCTGTTGAAGAACTTCCCAAACATGGAAAAAATGTCCTTATACCAACTAGCTAACATATTAGGCATTACCCAATCTTCACTGAGTCGAATACGGCGATTGAAATAATGGATATGCTATTTAGGACTTAACGTTACTAAGCATGAAACATGAAATTATAGCTCCGCCACCCCATCTCGAAGACTATGTAAGAATGTTTTGGTTTCTAGAGTTTGATTCCCCGGAATGCGGGCCTTTTGTTCACCACGCTTTTGCACATCATTGTTGCGAATTTATTTTCTGTTACAAAGGACAGTTCGTATATGAATCGGCAAGCGACGGTAAAAAGAAAATGATAACCGGTATCTTCGGACAAACTCAGACCCTCAGCAAAGTAACCTCTGGACCAAACTTTGGCGTATTCGGCTTCTATTTATATCCCTATGCACTGACCCAACTATTTAATTTGCCGGCGAAGGAAATAACCAATCAGTCGATCGACCTGAAAACACTATTTGGAAGGGAAGGAGAAATCCTAGAAGAGAAAATATTGCTAACTTCAGACAATGATCAGCGCATTAAAATAGTCATCGAATTTCTCGAAAAGCGGTTAAAAAATATTAGAAACGAATTTTTAGCATTGTGCTCTTCTCTGAAAACTTTCTCAACTGGATACTCAGGTATCGACATAAAAAACTGGGCTTCGGATAATTGCCTGTCAGTCAGACAATTCGAAAGACGAATCCAGGAATTGTCTGGATTTTCTCCTAAACAATTTTTACGCATTGCTCGATTCAATGCGTTACTCAACAAAACTTTTAAGGAAAAGTGTTTGGCGGAAATAGCATTTGAGTTCGGCTATTATGACGAATCCCATTTCAATCACGATTTCAAGCAATTTTCCGGTATTAACCCGAGGGAATACTTTAGACCGGAAACGATCGCAGCGACAGACCGGGGCACCGTAAGTCTCTCGTTTTGAGAAAGTCGTTTTTTTACAAATGCAGCCCTGTTCAAATCTCTAATTTTGCCCAAAACGAAATGATTGAAGTATGAAAAATTAACTCACATTTAGCTTAGGGTTGATGCTTACTATTATGGTCGATGCAGGGGCATTTTCGCAAGTAGCTGATACCACAGCTATTAATTCTATGTGGTTTAATGAGGGCGGTTACGTCCGGGGGATCACCTCAGCACGATTGATTGGCTTACTAGAACTCAGCCTGGGTTTGGCTAGTCTCGTTATGGCCATCCGTGCTAAAAAAAATTCAGCTATAGTGCGTGCGAAAACCGCACTGATAATAGGTCTTATTACGACAGCCTTTTGTATTGTACATTTATTCATCACAGCCGGTGCGATTTTCGGCTCGGGCAGTGGAAAAGCAGGTTCTATCCTTGCAATGATTTTGAGCCTGGTGGGTATT
>JBAYRB010000327.1:0-4205 GCA_041676905.1 Spirosomataceae bacterium | reverse complement strand
ATACCAGGATCCTACCACTTTGCAATTAGGCACTTTCGGGTTTAATAATCTAGAATTTGACATTCCGGCTGGCAATAGTTCCTATTATGCCCGACTGGATTGGAGGGACTCCCTAGGGGTTTATGTGGATGTTCTGGCCGGATATGACGTAGTAAATAATGAAATCTTCTGGGAATTTCAGGCCATCGACCCGGTAACATTATTGCCTTCTGAAGATCCCGACAAAGGTGTATTATTGTTGCAAGACAGCACCCATGCCAAATATGGGCACGGATTTGTTAACTTTAGTATGAAACCCCGCTCGACCGCCCAAACCCTGGACGTTATTAATGCACGGGCTGAAATCATTTTTGACGACAACGAAATGATCCCGACAAATATCCACACCAATACCCTTGATGCACTGGCACCCCAAAGCTCCATTACGGGGGCCAGTGTATCCCATAATAACCAAGTCTCTATTACCTGGAATGGGACCGACGACCCCAACGGCTCGGGAATCGCTTATTACTCAATTTTCGGCTCTCCCGATGGTGTGAATTATGCTATGCTGACTGCAAAAACAACGGCGACTGACACCACTTTCAATATCAACAACAACGGCGACTATTGCTTCTTCGTACTGGCCACAGACAATGTCGGTCAGACTGAAACGCTCAGCACGGCAAACATCACATGCGTTGAAATCGTTACCGATCCTTTGCCGGTAACATGGTTGCATTTTACGGCTGAAAACGCTGAAAACAATAACATACTGGATTGGGCAACCTCTATGGAAGTGCAAGCAAAAGATTTTAACATAGAACGTTCGTTCGACGGTTTGAAATTCGATTCTATCGGTTCTGTAAAAGCATCGGGAAACACCAATAGCCCTGTCCATTACAAGTACATCGACCGAAATGTAAATCTGTTAGGTAGCTCCATTTTCTATTATCGCATAAAACAAATCGACATTGACGGGAATTATGCTTACTCTAACATCGCTTCGGTACGAATGCCTGTAGTGGCTCGTAAATCAATTGTTTACCCCAACCCTACTTCCCATTCGGTTAACATTCATATCTCTGATACCCAACTTGTGGGTAGCGAAGGTCAGCTTTTCGATCTTAATGGTAAGCCAATCATGCGAATTCAGATACAGTCAAACTTGGTACAGGTCAACTTATTTGATTTGTCGAGTGGTATTTATCTGCTAAAATTGAGTAATGGCGAAACGCTAAGAATTATTAAACAATAGGTGGTGCCATAGCTGAGCACGATCCACAAACGGTGTCAACAGGATTTACATAAGAACCACCGGGCTACTCTATGGGCTAATCGGGATGGGACGGCGGCCTTCACCGCCTTCCTATTCCCGCCACTGGGGGGCATACCCTTTCTCATAACACGGCTGTTTCCTTTAGTTTTTTATCCACATTGGCTTGCCTTTAAGGAGATTACCGTGTGAGGCAAAACGTTCAACCAGGATTACGCATTAAAGTGTTGTACGCACCCCCTTGCTGTAAAGCCCGATGATCTGGGAGCTAAATTGTCCGCCAGGACAGTTTAGCTCTTTTTTACAATTTGAGGAGAAAAGGTACTTTTTCGATCTTAGGGCGTGGTAAGAAGTAACTCTCCTGACATCGTTTTCAGGCGTTTACTGCCCTTCCCATTACGCTTGTTTCCCGAATTGCGTTCCTCTTTACTGAGATGGCTTTCCATCTCTCCCTCTAGAGCACTCTCTAAAAATTGTTGAAGTAAAGGGGCGAAAACCCCACCTTTACCAGTCAATGATTGACCCTTCATCAACTGTTCCAGCGCCTTATCGCGCATTTGTAAGAATTATGTCTTTTCCATGATCCTGTCCATAAAGTTAAAACTTTTGGACAAAGTTCTGTTTACAGTCTCGGGTTAGGATGAATTGAACAAAAACTGAAAATTCACCTGCTATTCAGCAAGATCCACTAATTGTTTTTCAACTATTTGGGTTTAGTATGTAAAGGCAAACTTATGGAGAGTTGCTCAGGACTAATGTTGTAATGGTATCCAGGTCTTATTAACGTCAAAAAGTTTATTCACTTTTTATATTTATCATTCAAACCTTTTCCCACAATAATCACTGGTTTGATCTTCTCGAGTCGACTGAGTTTTGTCTTTTCCTGTTTGGGTTCGTTTAAATAAACGATGTATTCCTTTTGTTTCCCCGGTGTAAGCTTTTCGAAACAGGATTTTAATTCGGGGTTTTGGTTGAATTCCTTTTCTAAGAGTTCGGAGATTAGCAGTGCTTTAAATTTTTCAGGTTTTACTGTCAGTCCTTTTTTGGCAATTTCGATTGCTTCATTAACGTAGGCTATGATTTTTTCTTCCGAAATTTCGGCTTGGGAATTAAATCGCCAATGCCGCAACGTTTTGGTTTTGCCTTCCTGTGCGTTGATCAAAACCTTATATGGATCAGTTAAGAACACGCCATTATAAAAAAAGATGGTGAAATAATCCTTAAAACCATAGCAACTCACGATATTTTTCCCTTCGTAAGTGAAAACGTCCGCACCCCATTTGACTGTTTTTTCCAAGGGTAATTTCGAAAAAATACCTTTCAAGATACCCAGTTCCTCTTTCCATTTATCCTCGTATTTCATAATATTTTGAGTTTCCGGTACGCGGCTAAATCGAACATTCGTTGTCACGATACTAAGTTCTAAATTCGCGTATATCAAATAAATGCACAAATGATTCTAAGTTTTTCTCGGCTTAATCCTAGAGTAATGGAGTTTGATAGCCTTGGTTACTTCCGCTTTCCCTGTTCTTATGTGAGAGAGGCCATTCTCGTCAACGGTCTCATTTGGACATCATGTTATATTCCCGTAACTTTGCGTCAAAATCTCAAAGGGGTGCCCTACCCAACGGGCTGAGATCATACCCACATTACCTGATCCGGATAATACCGGCGGAGGAAACGAGATAAAGCACCACTTTACAAGTTAATTCCTCGAGTAAAATTTATTTAACCAAAGGATAGGTCTGGCCCCTTGCCTGTTCGTAAACTTAACACATTATGCGTAAAGTTACGGCCTGTCTTTTATTAGCTCTTGTCTCATTTTTGGGGCGAGTGCAGGCACAATCATCCATTTCCGGGCAAGTTTTGGATGCCGAAACCCGGCAGCCTTTACCTGGAGCCATTGTTAAAATTGGAGAAAATCGCGGGACAACCACCGATGCTAACGGCAGATTTACCTTCGGAAAACTTCCCCCCGGCGTCGAAAAATTAAGAGTTTCTTTTATCGGCTATTTACCGGCACTCGTTCCCATCCAAGAAGCGAGTGAAATCCTATTGGAAAAAACCACTTTCGTAGCCGATGAGGTCATCGTTAGTGCGACAAGAGTGAACGACAAAGCAGGAATTGCGTACACGAATGTCACGGTGGACGATATCGAAAAACAAAACCTCGGACAGGATTTACCGATCTTACTGAATTTCACTCCCTCTATGGTCACCACCTCCGATGCCGGCGCAGGAGTGGGGTACACGAGTATGCGAATTCGGGGTTCAGACGCGACCCGTATTAATATGACAATCAATGGCATACCCTTAAATGACCCTGAAAGCCATGGTGTATTTTTTGTCAATATGCCTGACTTTGCTTCGTCGGTAAGTAGTATTCAGATACAACGTGGTGTCGGGAGCTCGACCAATGGTGCGGGTGCTTTCGGTGCGACCGTGAACATCAATACCAACGAGTTCAACCGCGAAGCCTATGCCGAAATCAACAATTCTTACGGCTCCTTCAATACCTGGAAAAATACGGTCAAAGTTGGTAGTGGACTCTTGAACGACAAATTTACCTTCGACGCCCGCCTGTCCCGAATTTCCTCCGACGGGTTCGTAGATCGGGCGAGCTCCGATTTAAAATCGTACTATTTGTCAGGGGCTTATTTCGCCAAAAACAGTTATGTACGGGTAAACGTCTTTTCAGGAAAGGAAAAAACGTATCAGGCCTGGAATGGTGTACCCGAAGCCAAATGGAGGGACGATCAGGAAGGTATTCTTAGTTATATCGGTAGAAATTGGCTCAATGAGCGAGATGCGGAGAACCTAATCAATTCTGATCCAAGAAAGTACAACGCCTATTGGTACGAGAACGAGACGGATAACTACCAGCAAGATCATTACCAGATCTTATCGTCACACAACCTGAATCGTCAATTGACGCTCAATCTGAATGCGT
>JBAYRB010000326.1:0-4208 GCA_041676905.1 Spirosomataceae bacterium | reverse complement strand
TTTGTTCTCCACCGATGAAAAAAACCTGGTCGAAAACCAACTTTTCCGGGCTATGCTCAATTACGTGGATCGCTATTCGAATTTATCGTTAACCAACATGCACCCCACCCTATGGCGTGCTCAAGCGGTTGCCGCAAACCTATTTGAACTGCCCAACTTGATTGAATTGGTCAACCGTGGAATTAGTCAAATGCTCAATAATGAATTCACACAAGATGGATTCTGGAAAGAAACCACGGTGTCTTATCATCGACAAACCGCATTTGGACTTCAAAATGTCTTTAATAAACTATATCCTAGCCTTACGGAAGAAGAAAAAACACAAAAGATGAAAGAGGTACACCCTACCCTTTCCAAAGCCATAGAAGCCGACTATGCTTTCCGACTTCCCAATGGTCACTTTGCCAGTATTAACGATACCTGGTTTTATGACCAATACCAGCCCCCGCTGGCTAAATCTACACCCCAGTTACTAACGGGAACAGGGTATGCCGTACTCGGTATGGGATCGGGTGTAAATCAACTACAAGCCCATCTGAATTACAACGGTCATTTTGGTCATGATCACTTTGGGGCATTAAACCTGACCCTCTTTGCAAAGGGAAAAGAAATGCTGAGTGACATAGGCTATACACATACCATAGCCCGTACCTGGGCTACTAGCTCTACTGCCCATAACCTAGTGGTCGTGAATGGTAAAAGCCAGCGTGGTCGTGATGTACCCTATTCCGGGCGGGGCAACCTACGCTTGTACAACGTGCAGGACCCAACTTTTCAAGTTGTTGAATCAGAAGCAACACACGTTTACGAAAATGAAAATATCACAGATTACCGTAGAACGTTGATTTCGGTAGGTATTAACGAAAATGACCATTATATCGTCGACTTTTTTACCGCCAACGGCAATGCCCGTAAAGATTGGATCATCCATGGTTCAGCCGATGAAAATCAAGACCTGATCCTGGAAGATGGGCAAGGGAGAGCCCTCAAACTAAAAACGATACCAAGCTTGATTCCAGTGGGATTGACATTTCGAGAACTGAGCGGCTTGGTGGATATGAGGCTACTTCGTGAGCCTTTTTGGGGGCACAGCAATTTCAAAAACGTAAGACAAGCTTCTAACATCGAAACTTTTAAGGCGACATTTCGCTATAAAAACGAACCTGATTTAGGCCTCCAAAGTTGGTTTCCTACCCATTCCCAAACCCCTGTGCATATGGCCGAAGCGTGGAGCGTGCGAAATACTAGGGAAAATCAGGGTAAATTGGACGACTACCTACGACCCGCTCTAATTCTAACGGATTCCAGTGAATATTCACGCTTTTGTGCAGTCCATGTACCTTTTAAATCTGCTATCCCCGTTTCTAAGGTTTCGTCGGTAATCGAAGATGAGACTGTATCGGTTCTCAAAATTGAGACAGCCAGTGGAAGAACCGACTACCTAATTTTCCAATCAGAGAATGGACAAAACCTTTTGATTAAATTGGACAAGAAACCCTTGAAATTTGATGGAAGGGTTGCCTTAATCAGTGTTCAAGACGAGCATGTTACATTAAAAATGGTGGATGGTTCAACGTTGTCGTGGGGGAATTTCACCATTAATCACCCTAACCCGTCCACAGAACTTCTAGAAATTAAAGATAATCAACTCGTAGTTGCGGGAAACATGAATTTACAACAGGGAGAAGTTGTCATTGTAGAACATCGTAACGGAGCAACTTCTGCTTTTCAAATCGAAGCGATAAAGCAGGAAAATGGTCGCACTATACTGGCAACCTTAGAACCTTCCATATACCAATTGACCCAAAACGGCGCTTTGACTATGTCAGCATTTCCCTTTTTTAACTACCCAGGGCCGCATCGTGTAAAAAGCTCATTCTTAACCGTTAAAAGTTTTCCTAAATAACCCTTCCCATGCAACATTTGGTGTCCCGGAGAACCTTTCTTAAGCAAAACACCCTAACTGGTATTGGGTTGGGGATTGCCCCTGGACTATTATCGGAACATTTCACTGCCAATCGGTTTACGGATCACGGCGTGGCATCGCCCATCGGACAACATCGGGGTATAGTCGCAACTACCGATGCAAATGGTAGAGACATAGTACTCTTGTGGCTTTTCGATCATCGGGGTGGTTACGGTTTGTTATGGATCGATGCGGAAACGGGTGAAAGTGAACAATTTGATATGCCATTTCCGCCGGGTGATGCCCCTTATGCATCCCTCCTGTCTTCAACTAACAAATTTTATACGCTTTTTAAGGGGCATTTTGTTGAATTCGACCCTTTTAAAAAGAAGTTCACTGCGGCCTATCCAACCCATGGGGCTGCGATGGCTCTGACTGAAGACGATCAGGGGGTAATATGGGCTACCACGTATCCCAAATGTGGATTGACCGCCTACGACCCTGAAAAGGCAACATTCACAGATTATGGGTTCATTAACGACGAAAATTGGCTTCAATATCCAAGAACAATTGCTTGTGACAAAGAGGGATGGGTTTACACGGGCATTGGCTATACCAATAGTCAGATCATAGCGTTTAATCCCCGTACAAAGGAAACCCGCCACCTGTTACAGGATGACCAACGAAAGCAAGGAGCTGCCCTTGTGTATCGTAACCAAGACGGTAATGTTTACGGACAAAGTCTTACGTCTGATGCTGAGCCTTGGCTGAAAATTTCGTCGGGTAAAGTCCAAGTAATTGACCGCCATACACAGGATCCGGTACCCTACATCGCCGGTAGCCAAACCTTGTTTCATAGGAATTTCAAAAGCGGTAAGAAGATAAAAGATCTCGATTTAATCAATAGTACGCTGACGATTGCTGACACCACAGGACAAGCCTTTAAATCGGTCCCATTTAACTATAAAAGTGAGGGGGCTATCATCATGGGGGTTGCAGCAGGACCCGACAAAAAAATATATGGGGGAACGACCTTTCCCATGCGGCAATTTAGTTTCAATCCATCCTCTGGAGAGTGGAAAAATTTTGAGGCCTATGGTCAGTTTAACACACTTGAAAGTGATGAGAAACAGCTCTATATCGGGGGATATCCCGGCGGTTTTTTGTTACAATGGGATCCGAAACTTCCTTTCCAAACGACCAAACCCGATGTCATAGAAGGTAACCCCCGTTATTTAGGATCCGCAAAACCTGATGTATACCGTCCCTTTCGTATCCTGATCCATCCTTACGACGATACGGTTATTTGTACCGGAAGTCCGGCTTATGGCCAAACTGGAGGGGGTATGATGATCTGGAATAAAAAATTGGGTGAAATGAGGGTTTTGAACGACCGGCAACTCATACCAAATCAATCGACCATGAGTTTGGTCGCACTCAATAAGCGTGTACTACTCGGAGGTACGACCACGCAGCCGGGTACGGGAGGAGAGAAAAAGGCACAGGAAGCTGTACTTTATCTATTTGAAAAAGACCAAATCACCTGGAATAAGGCGCTCATTCCAGGAGCACAGCAGTATAATGACTTAATTCAATTACCCAATGGAAAAATTGCTGGTTTTGCCGACCAACGCCAATTCTTCGTATTCGATTACCCAACTCGTACCATCGAGTACCAAATAGATACTGAAAAAGATTTGAATTTAGGTCGAACAGTACTGGAGCAGGGACCTAGAATATTTGTAAAAGCACCTAACAACCTCATTTATGTGCTGTTTAGGAAGGGAATTGCCCTTCTTAACCCCCGCAATTATCAGCTTGAATTGATTGCCGAAGCTCCTCAGCCCATCCGTGCGGGTGGTGCCTATTTGGATGGATCCTTGTGGTTCGTATGTGAGTCACATTTGTGGAGTTATCGTATTTGAATTTCCTACCGTTACTACCCGTTCTCAAATGATGATCCTATTTTTATTCCTACTCCTCTCTCCCATCGGAAGTGGGTGGACTGTGCTTTTCGACAAACCGACGAAAGTCGATCTTTCCCGAGCTTATCAGCTAATTGAAAATTTACCAAAGGGAGATCCTTGGTTAAAGAATCCAGAGGGGAGTACACTTGCTTGGGGAGAATCCTATACCCTGGGTGCTTTGATGGATTTGTATGAGACCACCCATGACCGCCATTTGCTGAATCTCCTCGCCCAAAGAGGTTTACAATTGATCGCGCATCGGGACGATCGTAGAGGAGTGACCGACGGTTCCGGACAAAGCAGACCGGCATGGAGTGTGGGGAGCAAATACGTTG
>JBAYRB010000325.1:0-4212 GCA_041676905.1 Spirosomataceae bacterium | reverse complement strand
CAGCCAGAGGATGATTAAAGTCCAAAGTAACAGAATCTTTTTGTAAATCCACTACAACGCCCGTCAAACGATGTCCATCTTCGTTCGTCATAGGGATACTATTACCTAAAACCAAAAGTTCGTCAGTATTTACTCCCTCAGATTCAAATAACGAACGTGGAAGATCCACAATGGCTTCGGGATCTACCTCGCCATACCCTTCATCGGGGGGGATTCTGAATTGGAAAGTGTCGCCCGGTGAGAGGCCTTTCAGATTTTGTTCAAATAATTCTGGTAAACCACTGGCTCCCCAGATAAAATACATAGGGTCATCCTTTTCAACCACTTCAACCACCTCAAATTCTCCTTCTTCATCCTGTAGCTTTAGTTGATAGGAAACTCCTACCACGCGATGATAGTCAACTTGCATATGTGTGGTGTAATTATATAATTTAATCGTTAAAATACCGATTTCCCGGACTACCCTGGAATTGCAAAAATATACATATTTTTTCTGTACGCGGTGTTTTATCTATTTTTGTTAAAAAAAAATTAAACATTTTATTGCTACTTTTTGAATTTCTTAGCTCACATATCTCTGTCCGGTTCCAATTCGGAAGTAATCATGGGTAATTTTTGCGGAGACTATGTGAAAGGGAAACTCGATGCTGATCGGCAATCGGCCTTCCCCGAAAACTTTTTGAAAGGAGTCAGACTACATCGTTTTATCGACCATTTTACGGATACCGATGAAACGGTGAAAGTAATAGTGTCGGAACTGCGTACCTATTATAAGAGAACGGCTCCCGTGGCTGCCGACATTATCTTTGACCACTTTCTGGCCAAAAATTACAGCAAATTCTATGCCATCAATCTGCGAATTTTTGTATCTGAGTTCTATCGAACGATGCATAACCATTCGAATTTAATACCTGAACCTATGCTTCCATTGGCTTACGCCTTGAAAGAAAACGATTGGTTTTATCAATATAAAAATTGGAAAACGGTGGAAAGAACTTTCAATAGCATGAGCAGGAGATACCACTTTCTTCAGGGCATTGCATCACACGGTCCTGAACACCAAAAACGAGCCGAATTAGAAAATCTTTTTTTTGAATATTACCCTCGACTTCAACAGGCAAGTGAGTCGTTTCTTACGCAATTAAATGTCAAATGATCCGCTTGAATTTTATGATGAATTACTCATTTTGAAAAGGTTATGGCAGTAGTTACTCCCGAACAAGTATTAAAAGACATTAAGGCGAAAAACTTTCAACCGGTTTATTTCATCGCTGGAGAAGAACCGTATTATATAGACCTTATCGTGGAGGCTTTGGAGTCGAGTGTTGTACCCAAAGAAAGTCGGGATTTTTGCCAGTTTATTATGTACGGGGGAGAAACCCATGTTAATCAGGTGGTGCAAACAGCGCGGAATTATCCCTTCATGGCAGAAAGACAGTTGGTACTAGTGAAAGAAGCACAACGGCTGGAAGGTTTTAATTCCGAAGAAGGGATGAAACGACTGGAAAATTATGTGCAAAATCCTACCCAATCTACTGTGTTAGTTTTTGCCTACTCGGGTAAATTAGACGGCCGAAGCTCCCTGGCAAAGAATATTGAAAAATTCGGCACCCTCATTCTAACCAAAAAAATGTATGATGATAAATTACCTGCATGGCTGGGGGGGTACTGTCGGGAAAAGGGAGTGAGCATCACGCCGCAAGCTATCCAATTGATCGTCGACCATATTGGTAACGATTTAAAAAGGATTCATAATGAAATCCAAAAAGTATTGGTCAACCTGGCGCCTGGACAAGGTATTGACGTTGATCAAGTTGAAAAATACATTGGAATCAGTAAGGAATTCAATGTTTTCGAGCTGCAAAAAGCACTTTCCCAAAAAGATGTCAGCAAGGCTACACAAATTTCAATCCATTTAGCTTCGCAGAAAAAAGGGGTTCCTGTAATGGTTATTGTGCAAATGCTGTTTACCTATTTTACCAAAGTCTTATTGGTTCATCATGCCAAAGACAAATCCAAGCAACATTTGGCGACGGTTCTGGGGGTAAATCCATTTTTTGTCAACGATTATCTTCAGGCTGCGCGATACTATAGTGTGGCTAAATTGGTGGAAATCGTACGCTATCTGAGGCAGGCCGACGGACAGTTAAAAGGCATCGAAACCGGGTCACTCACCGAAGAAGACATTTTAAAAAACCTAATCTTCCGAATTTTACATTAGTCGTATCAACCGGTCTATATTTATAGTTTGACTATTGTAATCGAAGGAGTGAGTTTTTTGGTTCAAACACGAATCCTGGGGGGCTAGGATTAAACAGGACGTTAATTGATTCGGTCGAGGATGATAACTTGTTCTACCGCTTGTCATCCGTATATGGAAAGTTTTGCTTCGGGATCCAATTAAATGGTAGAAGTTCTAATCGTTCGTTCGAAACCTCTCACTCATTTCATTCCATTTCATCGCTTCCTATACAAAGTCTTCATCGGAAATGGTCGATCAATAAAAACAAAGTGGGGATCGAAGTAACCAGGATGGTAGCAAAATTTAACTCCCCTGTAAGAATTAACTTTTTAAAAATATAATCTTCCCTGTACTTTTTTTTAAACCGACCGGGAGCGCCTAAAAAGGATCCTCACTCCACACCCCCGATTTGAGTCGCAGGCCAGTGCACCTTTCGGTGCTAGGAGCACCAGTTGAATTTTTGGGGTCGATTCTAGGAAATCCATAAAAAAAGCAGTCGCAAATTATGCAACTGCCTAATTATCAAAGTAGCGGGGAGCAGGATCGAACTGCCGACCTCAGGGTTATGAATCCTGCGCTCTAACCATCTGAGCTACCCCGCCGCTGAATTCGAGTGCAAAAGTAAGGATACTTTCTAAAAAGGCAAATCGTTTTAGGCAATATTTCATATTTACCTGGAAAGCTCAAAAAACAGCTAGGAGAAAAAGGAGCGGGGAGGGTAGGTGAAAACAATACAGAAATTCGTTGGGAAGTTAAAAATGTTTTACTACTTTGACCACCGAGCCCAATTAACAAAAAATCGATCTCTATGGAGATGTATAAATTTGTAGCAGAATATGAATTGAAAGCGTCCCCTAAAGTCCTGTACCCTTATATAAGTACAGCATCTGGGCTGGAACAGTGGTTTGCAGAAAAGGTAATTATCTTACCTGATCAAAGTTTTGATATTCAATGGGACGGAGAGAGCCATATTGCTCATCAAGTTTCACAGCGTTTAAATAGGGCGGTAAAATACGAATTCGTAGGCAACCCGCCCGAAGACACCAATCGCAACTACATTGAATTCAAACTGGAGGTCAGTGATCTGACCCACTCAACCTATTTAAAAATTACCGACTACTCCCTTAATTCCGACCATCAGGAACTAACTTCCTTATGGAATGGTTTTATAGACCGATTAAAGGAAATAGTAGGTAGTTGATGAAAAAGCTGGACAAGCTTGTCTTAAAGTCTTTTTGGGGGCCTTTCTTTGTCACGTTATCAGTGGTCATTTTCATTTTTTTGATGAAAGTGGTCATTTTCTACATTGACGATTTCGTTTCTAAAGATGTCTCCCTGTGGGACATAGGGACGCTTTTCAGTTACTTTGCGTTGGCTACCGTACCTACCGCATTACCTTTAGCACTGCTGCTGGCCTCCCTTATGACCTATGGTAATTTAGGTGAGTTTTTTGAGTTAACAGCCATCAAAAGTGCCGGCATTTCGATGATCCGTGTGATGGCTCCCATGTTTATCATCACCCTGTTTCTCAGTGCAACCTCCTTTGTATTTAATGATCGAATCGCCCCCTGGGCTAATCTAAAAGCTTATAGCCTACTTTATGACATTCGGGAAGCGAAGCCGATGATGAAAATCAAGGAAGGAATTTTTTATAACGACCTACCCGGCTATAGCATCAAAGTGGATAAGAAAATGCCCGATGGTGTCACCATGCTCGGAATGGTCATCTATAAGCACGATTCCAGAGCGTTTGAAAGAGGAAATACCGAAGTGATCTTAGCCGATTCGGGAAGAATGTATACCATTAACGACAATAGTTACCTGGTATTTGAATTGTTTAACGGCAATAATTACCAAGAAGTTGTCGATGGTCTATCGTCAGCTAATCGGGTCACCTATACGTCCACTGGCCAAACACCTCCGGCTCCCACCAACTTTCTCCGAAACAGCTTTGATAACTATAAATTGGT
>JBAYRB010000324.1:0-4216 GCA_041676905.1 Spirosomataceae bacterium | reverse complement strand
TTCCGTTACAAAAGCCTGACGCTAAACCTATTCTTCCAGTGGTCCTACGGCAATAACATCTACAATGCGAACCGTCTAGCGTTGGAAGGAAACAGTAATGGTAGAGCATTGGTAAATCAGTTTGCCAGCTACGTTAACCGTTGGTCTCCTGAAAATCCTACGAACGAGAATTACCGTACGAGAGGACAAGGACCGATTGGTTTCTATTCTTCTAAACAAGTGGAGGATGGGTCTTACCTCAGGCTGAAAACGCTTTCTCTGGACTATTCACTTCCCCGTAACTGGGTCAGCAAATTATACATGAAAGACCTGACCCTATCGGTAGCTGCGCAAAACCTGTGGACCTGGACCAAGTATACCGGACTAGATCCTGAGGTTTCAGTCCTGAATGCTATTCTGGCTCCTGGATTTGATTTCTCTGCCTATCCTCAAGTTAAGACGATCACTTTTGGAGTTAGGGCAAACTTTTAACATCAAAGTTGAAAATTTATGAAAGCAAAATATTTGATATTATCCGTTTTTGTCTGGGGTCTAACTTCGTGTAGTGACTTTTTAGAGAAAAACCCCACTGATTTCTTAAGTCCGACCAATTATTATCAGACCGAGGAACAGCTCAATTTTGCCAAAGCCAGTGTCTATGACATTTTGGGTAACGGAGCCACCTATGGAAGTTACGGGTTGTATTTGCTGGCCTGGGATGGCGACGCCGCCTATATGAACCGTGCCACGTTAACAACAGGCCCTTGGAACTACTTCTATTCAACCGCTGACCCCTACAACAACGGGTTTTGGGCTGCACTTTGGCAAGGTGTGAACCGCGCCAATGTATTATTGGCCAACGTGGATAGAAATCCGGAAATTAACATCGAATTTCGGGATAGGATTAGAGGTGAGGTTCTATTTTTGAGAGCTTACTATTATTTTATGTTAGTACGCTACTATGGTGGAGTTCCGCTAAAAATCGAACCTACCGCTTCGGTGAATGAAGTGGACCAGGCTCGAAACTCCGTAAAGGAGGTTTACGATCAAATTATTCAAGATTTGGAAGCGGCCGAACCGTTGGTAGCTGATATTACCGATTTAGGTTTCAGTGGAGCCGTGAGTAAGTCGGCCGTGAGAGGCATGTTGGCAAGAGTTAATCTAACCATGGCTGGCCACCCATTGAGAGACGAAAGTCGCTATGCGGAGGCCAAGAAATGGGCTAAAAAAGTAATGGACGATCCCATTGCCAATCATAGCATGAACCCCAATTATCCCAAAATTTTCATGAATTTGGCGGGGGATGTATACGATATCAAAGAGAGTATCTTTGAGGTAGAGTTTCGTGGAAACGGGTTAGACCAGTATGCCGCCGAGGCCGGTAACCAAGGATGGATCAACGGGCCGGTATCGGCAGCAGGATCGGCTACAGGTCGGGGTGACTCCTACATGAGCATCACGGCTAAGTTTTACAATATCTTTGAGCCAGGTGACTCGCGTAAATTTTGGAATATCGCGCATTTTGCCTATACCAATACGCAAATTAACGGTTCCAAAACACTCAACAATCCCCCTACAACAGAAGCGGCTAAATACAGCCTACGTCCGGCTAAATGGAGAAGGGAATACGAAACCTTCTTACCTAAAGCTGACACTCGTACCACTCCTGAAAACGTGCCAATCCTTCGCTATACCGATGTTCTTCTAATGTATGCCGAAGCTGAAAACGCCTTAAACGGTCCTACTCAGGAAGTCATCGATATCGTTAATTCTGTTCGTTGGAGGGGATGGGCTAAAGGAGTTAAAACCATTACCGTTACCAACGGTGGTAGTGGCTATACTTCAGCACCGGAGGTCATTTTCTCGAATGGCGTAGATGGACAAACGGCCAAAGCAACCGCAGTGGTGCAAAATGGTCAGGTGGTAGCCATCAATCTGGATCGGGATCAAACGGGAGTTGATTTTTATCAACACGGTATATATAACGATCCTCCCACCATCACCATACAAGGAGGTGGCGGTACTGGGGCTACAGCAGAAGCAACGATTTACACGCCGGAAGATGCTAAGCTTTCGCCCGAAAAGATAGCTTCCAAAGCCAGCATGCTCCAGGTGATTATCGACGAAAGAATGCGTGAATTCACCGGTGAAGGAGAACGTAAAGCTGATTTACTACGGTGGGGTATTTTCCTTCAAGTATCGCAAGATATGGCCAATACCATCGAACAAGATGTACCCGGTGCATTCTATGGACGCTACTATAGCAATGTCAGCGAAAGAGACCTGTACTCTCCAATTCCTGCCGGGGAAATGTCAGTGAATTTGCTGATGGAGCAAAATCCGGGTTGGTAGATCAAACATTATAAACAAGAAATTTTGCAGATGAAACGATTTATTTTTCTAATACCCATCGCATTATTGCTCTTTTCGTCTTGTGAAAAGGATCTGAAGGTGGATGCGGCTCCGGATTTCGAAGTTGCGGTAGCCACACCCAGTGTAAGAGCAGGTGAAGAGGTACTTTTCAATATGTCGGGGTATGCCGATATCATTGCCATGTACACCGGTGAACCCGGCCGTGATTATAATTTTAAGGACGGACGTGTTGTCGAATTTTCCTATAAAGGTGCTACCATGTCATTCTCTTCAGGAGTGACAGGCGGAACGCAGGAAGATCAACTTAGGGTGCTGATCTCCAATAATTTCAGTGGGGATTACTCCAGTCTGTCGGCTATTAAATCGGCTACCTGGACCGACATTACAGACTCGCTAACTTTAGCGACGAACGCCACATTTGTATCGGCAGGTGTATTGGATATTTCTCGGTTTACAGAGGCAGGTGGACCCGTATATGTCGCCTTCAAATACCTTACCCGACCCCAACTTGAAAATGGAGAGGTACGAACATGGATGATTGAAAACTTTACGGTAAATAGTATTGAAAAATACAATAACAATAGTTTACAGATTGTAAATCAGTTGTTTGCCGGATTCACCATTGTAGACGAAGATCCCGAAAATACGCCTTCTCGTTCGACCAAAACAACCACCCGGTTGTCGCTTCGTGGAAATGCTTACGAAAATCCCGATGACCCGAAATATGATCCGACTAATCCGATCTATGATCCCAATAATCCGATCTACGATCCCACGCATCCGGATTATGACCCCACACGCGAAGTGCCAGTCTACGAGCCTTACGACCCCAATAATCCTTATAATGACCCCACTCGGGAAACTTGGGCTGTAAGTGCTCCAATCTATACGGATAAGGTGGACTTAGGCCCTGATCGCCCAATAGGTATCAAAGGGATTCGTAACCCTAAATTGGTCGAATACGCCTATACATTCGCCAACCCAGGAAACTACGAGGTGGTATTTGTAGCTAGCAACAATACCATTCACGATAAAAAAGAAATCGTGCAAAAAGTAAATGTCACAGTCAACCCCTAAGTAGTGTTAATGACGGCGTCTGATTTAAACTATCAAAAACGCCTATTTGCATTCTGATTGACTCAAACACAGTACTAATTCGCTTAGAAACAACAGGTTTTTCCTTCACGATAGCCTGTTGTTTCTATTTCATTCCCACCCCACCCCATAACCTGACCTTGATTTACGCATGAAACGACTGGTCGCTTGCCTTTTATTAATGGGTATCAGTAGCTCGATAAAAGCCCAATTATACCAGGTTCCAGATCGAAATGAACAACAGTTGTTGAGAAGTTGTCAACCGATTCTAACGCTTAGTGAAAAAGAGCTCTTGAATCTAGTGCCGGTTCAAAGCGGATTCCGATTCAGTGCCAGTCCGGAAAGTCAAGAGGGGGCACAGGAGAATAATTTTATTTGGAAACCGGAATTCGGAGACAAAGTCCAATGCCAATTCACCAAAACCTTTTTTCCTAATGAAACCTATCCCGAAAATGGGTACGTTGATGTCGAAACCCCTTCGGGAAAGATACAGCGCTATTTATTTCATGAAGATGATCAGGGAAATCGCTACTGGTATCAGGCCAGACGCTGGTTCGAGCAACGCATTTTCCTCGAGCGCGGCGCTTATCAGTTAGCACAACTCTATCATTTAGACCCAAAACGTTATTTCAAAGCGGGGCATTATTCCCGTTTAATCCTCACCCGTTTCGCACAAGTTTATCCCGATTATATCGTAACCTTTGAATATCCGAGTCAACCCAAAAAGTTTATCAGCCATAAATCCTATCCAGAAGAAGTCGAACGAATG
>JBAYRB010000323.1:0-4219 GCA_041676905.1 Spirosomataceae bacterium | reverse complement strand
CACCAAATTGAAGATTTAGTTCTCTGCATCGATACAAGAGTCTTTCCAACGAAGCACTTCGGTTAAAGTGAGTAATCAGTAAACTTACTTCCGGGAAATGTGCTGTAGGGGGTTGGAAACTCGACTCTGACATGTCTCAATTCGGGGGGGGGTAATTGAACTCTCTAATTTATTGATAAAGATCTTTTCACTCGATTGAAGAACGCTTTCGCGATACTGCCGTCATCCATCAATCGTCGGGAAGATGTAAATACGCAAGCTTCGGGGTGGGTAACCTGCTGCAGTCTCCCTTTCTTTTGGAGGTTCAACGCCATTCTGCCGTCTTCTGCTTCATTCCTAAAATCGCTGCCCTTTACGCCGGCATATACACGCGCACCTTTCACCTGAAAACCTCCTGTTTCACGGCCTACTTCAGTCACAAAACCCATGTTGAAGCCATAAACGTTCATGAATTCTTTTTTTCTTTTGCGAAACATGCTGACCATCCGTGCGGCACGTTCGTAGAAAAACAACCCTATACGACTTTGACCAACCGGTGGAATGAATGAATAGATCCCGTATACACCCGTAATGGATGAATCTGTTAGCATGGGTTCGACCATCAAATCGATCCATTTCGGAGGGTAAAAGGTGTCCGAATCAGCACAAAGATGATAACGCCCCCTTGCTTTTTCGAGCCCCAATTGCCGTGCGTGTGGGGTTCCCTGTACGGGTTGCAGAAAAGATCTCACCCCAAGACGGTCCAGAACTTGCTGCGTTCCGTCAGTGGAGTTGTTGTTAATCACAATTATTTCAACATCCTTTGATGTCGTCGTGGCCGCCAAGGAAGAAAGGGTTCTATAGATATTATTTTCTTCATTCCAAGCCGGAATTACAACACTGACCATGGGGCTTTCCGGACTGAAACGAGCCAAATCGGTTCTAAGTTTTTGAACCTCAGAATCAGTTAAGTCGGAAAAACTTTTACCAGGATACAAATGAGGTCTAACCCAGGCTGGAATACGCAGCAAACTCATTATACGGGTGTTCTATCGGCTTCTTGTTTGTGACACCAAATTCAATGGGTGAAAATAAGTTTAATATCGGTCGTAACACAAAAAAACTAAAAGTTTTCCATCTAACGAAAAACGACAAAACGGTTGTCGAAGAGCATCCATCGAAAGTAATCTTTATTTCTTTATTTTTGGCGGCTCACTTTCAATACTTCAAAAGTTGAAATTAGTATCCATCATTACCGTAAATTTTAATCAACCCGAAGTAACGGAAGCACTACTTCAATCGATCTTCGACTATGAGGATTATCCGAATTATGAAGTCATCGTAGTCGACAACGGTAGCCGTAAAGACTACACGAAGGAATGGAGGAATCGGTATGAAAATGTAACTTTTATTCGGTCGGAAAGCAATCTCGGCTTTGCAGGGGGCAACAATTTAGGTTTGGACTATGCGTCAGGAGAATATTTCTTTCTCATCAATAACGATACGGAAATAACGACCGGCCTCACTCGAAAACTGGTAGCCACCCTGGAAAAGTATCCCGATGTTGCCATCGTGAGTCCTAAATTACATTATGCCTCCCAAGAGCACCTCATTCAATACGTTGGATACACGAAGATGAATTTTTTCACGGGACGAAATCGATGTATCGGACAGTTCGAAATTGACAAAGGACAGTACGATCAGGCTAGCGCAACGACTGGGTTTGCTCATGGAGCAGCCATGATGGTTCGACGGGAGGCTGTCGAAAAAGTCGGTCGAATGAACGAAGGTTATTTCCTTTATTTTGAGGAACTTGACTGGTGTGAACGTATGCGGCGTGCCGGATACCAAATATACGTTAATACGCTAGCACTAATTTACCACAAAGAATCGGTGTCGGTTGGGAAAAATAGTCCGTTAAAAGAATATTATATGACACGCAACCGCATCCTCTTCGTTCGGAAATACGCTCAACCCTTCCAGTTTGCCGTATTTGTGATGTATTATTTGTTGATCGTATCACCCCGGAACATACTACGTTATTTGATTCGAAGTGATTTCAACCTGTTAAAAGCCTTTTTCAAGGGCGTTTTTTGGCATTTCTCCCACACGAAGAACAGTATTTAATGCCTAATCTCCCGTTTAAAAGCTATGGCTAATCTAGAACTCAACGTTTCGTTTGCCCTACATCTATGATATTTTTGTTTTGGCTGTGTTTTTTTCTGGTCTTTTACACGTTTTTAGGGTATGGTATCCTGTTGTTTGTGCTGGTACAGTTACGAAGGATTCTGTTTGGGAAACGCCCATTGCCCCCCCTAGATAAGAATAATTTACCCACTCTGACACTTGTTGTCGCCGCCTACAATGAAGCCGGCATTTTGGACACTAAAATAAAAAATACGCTGGAACTCAATTATCCCAAAGACCGCCTTCAGCTGTTATTTGTAACCGACGGCTCCACCGACGCTTCTCCAGAAATCATAGGACAATATCCTGAAATTCGACTCCTGCATAAAAAGGAACGCCAAGGTAAAATCCATGCCATCCATCGGGCTATGAAGGAAGTAACTTCCGAGATCGTGGTATTTACCGACGCCAATACTTACCTCAACCGGGACGCCTTGTTAAAGATTGTTCCCCATTATACCGATCCAACGGTAGGTGCTGTATCTGGGGAGAAACGCGTTTGGGTCGATGGCATTACGGACGCAACCGCCGGTGAAGGCCTCTATTGGCACTATGAATCCACCTTAAAAAAATGGGATTCGGAACTCTACTCGGTAGTAGGAGCAGCAGGTGAATTATTCAGCGTACGTCGACAGCTATACGAAGACGTCCCTCCAGATACAATACTGGACGACTTCATGATCTCTATGCGGATAGCCGCCCGAGGCTATCGCGTCGTTTACGAACCACAAGCTTATGCCTTGGAAACACCTTCGGAAGATGTTAACGAAGAACTAAAACGCAAAATTCGCATTGCGGCCGGTGGAATCCAGTCCATCCTCCGGCTTAAGCCATTACTCAATCCGCTTCGCTATCCCCTACTCAGTTTTCAATACATTAGCCATCGTGTACTACGCTGGACCATAACTCCTTTTTTGCTGATTGTGATGTTGGTGACCAATGGGCTCATCGTCCTGTCATCCGATCAAATGTTTTACCAACTCCTCCTTATTGGTCAAATTTCCTTCTATCTCGCCGCCCTTCTCGGATGGATATTCGAGCAAAGAAAAATGAGTGTAAAGTTGCTATATGTGCCCTTCTATTTTTCATTCATGAACTATGCGGTCATCGCCGGAATTTTCCGATATTTTGGTGGAAAACAAGCCGCTGCCTGGGAAAAAGCCAAACGCAAGAATACGGATCTCGATAATAGCTCAAGTCCCAACCCCTAAGCGAATATCAAGAACACGCACATTTTTCCTAAATATATACAATTCAACGACTGCTTTTTGCAAGAATCCTTCAGCTCTTATTTTCTAAAAAAGTGTGCGATTTCCACATTGGTTAGTGTGATACCTCTGATTAATAATCTGCGTTTCACAAGTAAAATCTTATACTCTCCACACCTTACCACCACTCAACACCCATCTATTTTCTACTCATTTACAGTCACTTAACCCCACCATCCTCAATTATGTGGTGGTAAACTCTTCAATTCTATACTAGTTCTATAGACTTTACCTTCTATTTCCCAATAAATTGCGCGTCCAATTGCATTATCGAACAAGCGGAGTTTTAAACGTATTCAAAAAACACAAATTATTTACCGGATGTCAGCTACATTACCACACAAACCCGACCAGGGATTAAGGATCGGCTTACAGAAAACTGGACAGCCCGAAAATGGCATTTCAGCACAGAGTGGGACGACAGGGATGAGTCGTCGGAATGATCCAAAAGCAGCATGCAAAACCCCAATGAGCTACGTGATTTTGTGGAGCCTAATCTGCTGCATGGCCTTCACCACGACTTATGCGCAAAGTGACGCTTATTCTTTGACGGGTGTGGTTCGGTCAATCGAATATGAACCCATTCCAGGGGTGACCATTCAAATTTTAGGTCAATCCCGTGGGACCGTAACCGATATTGAGGGTAAATTTCAACTGACGGTGACCGGAGACGAAACCCTGGTTGTATCATCGATTGGATATGTTAGTCGGAATATTCCGGTCAATCGACTTAAAACCCTTGAGATACAACTGGAGGACGACACGCGTCAGTTAGGAGAGTTAGT
>JBAYRB010000322.1:0-4229 GCA_041676905.1 Spirosomataceae bacterium | reverse complement strand
TTGGTCGAGGGAGTACAGGACTTCTGCCGTGATAATGGAGTCCATGATGGAGCTTTCGACCTGGGATTGATCGTCAAAGTTTGATGCATAGTCACTCACTACTTTTTCATGTCTCAGAACGTTGAGGCAACTGTTTTTAACAGTAGAATAGAGAAAGTTTTTTATGGCAATGGGGTGATTTTCAACCTCGCTTCGGGCTACCCAATATTTATAAAAGGCGTCCTGCGCCATGTCACAGGCTTTATCCTGATCCTTGAGTATACGGAATGCAAAATAGGAGAGGCGATTAAAGTATTCGTTAAACAATTTCCGCACCTGCTCCTCTTCAGAAACCGGCGATGAAAATTGTTCATCTAATTTCGTACTGTAATCCCTCATGCGTATTCGTCGATTTGGCGCTTACAATGTACAAAAAATAGGCCAAAAAACCATATAGGAAAACAAAAGGCATGACCTGGACTGGGATAACTTTAAGGGATAGCCGACGTGTATCGACGCTACCCCTAGCTTTATTTACACAATTTTTTCTTCACGGCCACTCTTCACCGCACGATAGATCGCTTCGACGATTTTAATATCCTGTAAGCCTTCCTCACCGGGAACCAATAAGGGAGTACCGTTCATAATGGCCAAGGCGTCGTCATCCATTTGCTTGGCTTGTTGATTTTCTATGGGGTAATTAATCTCCCCGAGGGTACTCGTGCCTTTGTTTCCCCGGTATGAAGAGAAGGGTTCCATAAATAGGGTTCCTTTCTGATAATTCACTTTCAGATAATTAGCGCTCGCTCCGTGTCCTCCCATGCAACTAGCAATGGTTCCGGAAGGGAACCGTAGTTGGAACATCATCATTTCGTCGGCCTCATTGAATAGGTCGGGGCGATTAACGATCGATTGAGCTGTTACCGCAATGGGTTCCTCCCCAGCCGCTAACCTCGCTCCTTGCAATGCGTAGACCCCCATATCATACATCGACCCCCCACCAATCGCTTTTTGCATCTTCCAATGACCTTTCCGACTCTCATAATACGAGGCCGCTGTACTGATATAGGTCACATTACCCAGTTTTTTCTCCTTGGCAATGTCCATGTAGGCACGGGTATTGGGGTCGTGCTGACAGCGATAACCAATGGCAAGATATCTATTCTCTTCCTTGCAAACCTTAATCATTTCTTCACAGTCTTTGGCCGTGAGAGCCATTGGTTTTTCACAGAAAACATGCTTTCCGGCTCGGGCTGCTCGAACGGTATATTCCTTGTGCATGGAAGGCGGCAATACCACATAAACAATATCGATGTCGGGATTGTCCTTAATTTGATCAAAATTCTGGTAGTTATAAATATTTTTATCCTTTATACCGTATTTCTCTTTCCAGGCTTTGGCTTTTTCAGGGGTTCCTGTTACAATTCCGGCCAGGTGGCAATGCTTGGTAAGCTGTAAGGCAGGTGCTAACAAGTCGGTACTGTAGTAACCGAGCCCTACCAAAGCCACTCCCAAACTCCTTTTTTGCCCTACGCTAGCCAGGATTTTGGGGGAAGTCATTGCCGTTATGAAAGCTGCCGTCCCAGTCGTAATAAAATTGCGTCTAGATACAGTTAAAGGTTTTAATTTCTCCATGTTGTCAGTAATTTGATGAGTGTTCCTATTAAAGCACACCCCTGTTTGTATTTACTTCGTTTCGCTCGTAACAAAAATAAGTTAACCGTCCACATTAAACGAAACAAAGTCGGGATATCTGGATTTAAAAAATTTGGGGATTGTAATTCTCCGGATGTCGGCCTGTTTTATCCTTGTAGAATTCCTGGATTTCCAACATGACTTCCTCCCGTGTTTTACCTTGATGTTGAATCACTTTCACAATTCCGCCTTCTTTCTTTTTATAGTCGACGTACCCCAATACGATGGGCACGTCGGCTTGTATCGCAATGTAATAAAAACCGGTACGCCATCTCGTTACGAAGGATCGGGTTCCCTCAGGACAGTTCAATAGAAACAATCGCTCGGAATCCTTTAGTAATTGGGCGGCATGTTGGGTTAAATTGTTGCGTTGTTGCCGATTGACACCAATTCCTCCCAGCTTCCGAATGACAAAACCGTACCAAGGGCGTGTCCAGTTGTCTTTGATAAGAAATTTCATCGGAACTCCAATCATCCAAAAGGCTCCGATGGCATAGTAAAAATCCCAATTGGAGGTATGGGGTGCCGCAATCAGTACGCATTTACGAACCGCTTTTACTTCATCTGTAACCTTTAATTTCCACCCCGCCAGAAAAAACAGTAAACGACCAATTAACTTTCGCATCGCAATTCAACTGTTCTTTTTGATGGAACAAAATGAACGCCTACTTTCAACTTATCCGTTATCGAAAACTAATGGATTCCATCCTAAGAATCAACTAGGTAGTATCACCTACTTTATCTTATTTAATGAATCCAAATTTTGCTAGGTGTTTCGAAAGACTTTAATTTACTAAAGAAAGTATTTTGACGTTTTCAACCCAATTTCGAATCTCAGGTTTATCATCTTTTATGACACTCGTTGATATTTCTCACCCTCTCGAACACGGACAGTCTGCATTTCCAACCGACCCGAAATTGAGTATCATTCCGCACGGGAACACCAAAACCCTACAATATAACATTTCTCAGATCGTGATGGGTTCGCATCAGGGAACCCATTTGGACGCCATGTATCATTTTATCGATGAGGGTAAAACGATAGATCAAATGCCGTTGGAATGGTTTTACGGACCGGCACATTTACTTCGCATCCCTAAGAAAGCCAACGAAGAAATTACCGTAGATGATTTCTTACCCTTTGAAAAATACCTGCAACCAGAGGCTAAAATTATCCTTGATACGGGGTGGTATAAATTTTTTGGCTCGGACATTTTTTTTGAAGAATTTCCTTCCATAACCATCGAAGCCAGTGAATTCTTAGCTGAAAAACGTATCCGTTTGTTGGGAATGGATATGCCTACTCCTAGTAATTCCTGGTATGAAGTTCATCATATTTTATTACGTCAGGAAATTGTCATTGTTGAAAGCTTGACCAATTTGGATCAGCTTCCGTCGGACTTTGTATTTATAGGTTTTCCACTGAATTTTAAAGGTCGAGACGGTTCGCCCATCCGGGCTGTAGCTCAATTTTAACTAAGAACAAGGGAGGGAATTCGTTAGATAACCTAACTTTGTATCTTCATTTTTGGATCTCGACTGATCGGAGCATGTCACTTAGCCCACGGATTATTGCACTTCTACTTTCCCTGGCAATCGCCTTGATCACGATCACCTTCCTTTCATTTATAGGTGGGGTGAATTCTACGATTCTTTTTACCGCCGCCCTAGCGTCATTTATACCTTCTTTTTTTCTGATCACGTATGCCTTGGAAATGTTTATTTTCTCGGAGATCAAAAAAATGAGGCGAACCATTCAAAAATTAAAACTTCGCGATTTTTCGATTTCAAAAAAGTCATTGCTCCAAAGCCAGAACCCCATTAAAGCGATGAATGACGAAATATTTGTTTACGTCGCCAACAAGCAAAAAGAGATCGAAGAGCTACGCCAAATGGAGCAGTTTCGAAGAGAATTTATAGCGGATGTATCCCACGAATTGAAGACGCCTGTTTTTTCAGCACAAGGTTTTATACACACCCTTTTGGAAGGGGCGATCCACGATGAAAAGGTGAGTGAAAAATTCTTAGTAAAGGCAGCCAAAAACCTGGATCGTTTGGATGCGCTCGTGAACGACCTAGTCAGTCTTTCACAATTGGAATCCGGGGAAACGACCATGGATTTGGAAAAGGTCAACTTATCGGAAATGGTGAGCGACATTTTTGATCGTTTAGAACGAATGGCCCGCGACCGAGACATTACCTTTAAAATGAAATCCAACAAAGGGAATCCCGTCTATGTAATTGCTGACCGCCAGCGAATCGACCAGGTGATGGTAAACTTGATCAGTAATGCAGTTAAGTATAACAATGAAGGCGGTAAGGTAATGGTGAATTTCGAGGAAGAGAAAAAGAATTATGTTATTTCAGTACGAGATAACGGCCCGGGTATCCCTCAGGAACATATTGCTCGAATTTTTGAACGTTTTTATAGAGTCGATAAAAGCCGATCCAGGGAATCAGGTGGCACCGGACTGGGTTTAGCCATTGTGAAACATATATTAAATGCCCATGGAACTCCCATTACGGTTGCTTCACGGGTTGGGAAAGGTACCGAA
>JBAYRB010000321.1:0-4249 GCA_041676905.1 Spirosomataceae bacterium | reverse complement strand
TTGACTGAAACGAACTTCCGCCCCCTCGTCTAAATGTAAATTGACATTACTTTTCAGGTGAATAGGCCCCGATAGCCAAATTCCTTTGGGAATTCGTACCCTTCCGCCACCGGCTTGGTGGCATTCATCGATCGCTCCATTCAGGGCGGTCATAAATTTTTGTTGATTATTAGGCTCGGCACCGAATTCGATTACATTGAATTCGCGCTTATCGAAAACGGGGAGAGGCCATTCGGGTATAACAGGCGGAGTCTCTGTTTGTGGCAAACGGGTGGTTTGTGCCCAAACAGGTAGGGTTAGACCGAAAAAAAGGATTAGGATTAAGGGTTTGAGGATATTCATGTATACCTAAATTTTCGATTCACACGCAGGTGACGAACGTTAAAATGCAGATCTGGATCCGATTTTCAATTTTTTTTTGTAAGGTTTTTCCGTTTGCGATTAATTTCTTCGCAAGACGGAAAAACCTGGTAATGGTACGATTTTAGACGGGTGTACGATCCCCACCCCGGCATTACTATTCCCGGGTATAATCCCCAAACTGGGGTCTGAACTGGTTAGTCATTACACTTTGCAAGACTTAATAACCCGGGTTTTGTTCAATGACGACATCCACATTCGCTTCGATTTCAGCATAGGGAATTGGCCACAAACCATGATGATCTTTAATTTCATCCCGGTTCATGTCATTGTATTTTCGAACCCTTTCTACCAGTGTTTGTGTACGGTGAAGTGTAATTCTCCGTTGCTCTTCAAAGATCAGCTCTCTTGCCCTTTCGTCTAGGATATAATCTAAATTTACTTCTTCGGGTGTTACCGGAGTAGCTTTAGCGCGACTTCTGACCACATTGATGTCGGCAGCTGCACTGGCCAAATCGCCTTTCCGCCAAAAGGCTTCAGCCCTCAATAGATAGGTTTCGGGTAGACGAAGAAGATACATGTCACGATAGGTGCTGGCGGCAGTTGAATTTAAGGTTAAATCTTCTTTACTGATAAATAGGTTGTCGGGATGATCCCCGGGTGTAGTAACTTTTGATGGATAGGGATACCAACGCCAATCTTGGGCAATTTTGGTAGGACTGGGATATTTAACGGAACTTGAATCCTTCCAACGCGAACTCGGATTGGTGTAAACAAAGTCTCTGACAATATTATGTGGCGCATTTCGTATGTCATTATCCCAGTCGCTCATCCATATGTCATTTAGGAAATAGTCGGTATTCATCAGAAAAGATGCACCTCTTCCGCCGGTGTTGAAGTTAGACTGCGGTAAGCCTATAGAACCCTCTTTTCCATCGGGATCCAAATAGGTAAGAAAAGCTACAGGGGCGACGAAGCGTTCCAGCGCATTGAAATTCCCTCCTCCCGATTGAAGGCCACCGCCGATGACATCTACTTCCATTTGAATAACCCAGAGGCCTTCTCTATTACCTGTACTGCGGTTTTGATTACCCCGTTGGAACAAGTCCCAAAAAGGATCTCCGGGACCGAGTTGTAGGTAGTCATCTTGAGGATCCAGATTGGCTTTTGTGCCAAATCGTTCGGTCATCAAAGCAGTATTTGGGTCATCGATGATCTTCGAAGCGGCAGCGATGGCTTCGTCAAATCGATTTAAAGAAACATAGGTTTCACTAAGAAAATGGTAGGCCACCAAATTTGAAACGCGTCCATCGATAACGGAATTGATGGCGGGTAAATTCTGGCTTGAGAAAGTCAGGTCATCTACAATTTGAAGTAGTACTTCTTCCTTCGATGCTCTCGCGAAATCGGTTCGGGGTGAGGCGACCTCCTCCAGGATTATGGGTACACCCCCGTATAGGTAAACGAGGTATCGGTAAGCCAATGCCCTGAAAAAACGTGCTTCGGCCTCCATCAGGAGCTGTTGTTCGGCAGTAAGTTCGGAACCTTCCATACGGGAAAGGATGGTATTGGCGTTGCTGATCACCTTGAACCATTCAACCCAGTGGAAACGTATCATGGCATGGGTGGGTACTACAAACACATCGTAGTCGCCAAATCGATCGGGGGTTCCACGGGCCGATTTTCCAATGTCAGTCGCTAGAAAATGTGCAAAATTCATATAGTCATTGGAACCGTAATGGATATTTCTTACCCGCGCATAGAGGTCGGTTAAGGCACTCTCAAAATTTGCTTGGGTCACGTATGAGTTTTCGGGGCTGTAGAAGTCAAGGGGGAGTTCTTCCAGTAGTTTATTTTCATTGCATGAGCCTAGCAAGAAGATGGCTAACAAGCAAGTTATCAATAGCTTTCCTTTCATTTTTAAGGGAATTAGATGGTTAAAATGAAAAATCCAAACCGAGTGTATACGCTTTCAGCACGGGAAATGCTTCTGCACTGATACCTTGTCCTGTTTCAGGATCCCAACCGTCCCACTTGGTAAGGGTAATGAGATTTTTACCGCTGACATAGATTTTCAGTTGACCTAATCCAATTTTCTTGGCTATCGCATCTTTCAGTTGGTAGGACAAGGATATATCCTGTAGTCGTACAAAACTTCTTGAGAAGTAGCGAGCCGGTAAGATCGAAGCTCCTGCCCAGGGTAAGGGGTATTTGCCGTCAGGATTTCGTGGAGACCAGTAATCGAGAAAGGTGAACCAGTTGGCGGATTGCGCGTTTCCGGTCGTATTAGCGCTGCCCCCCGGATGGTTGGAACCCAGATAGCCATTTTTACCCCCTTGAATAGCATTGATAAATGCTTTCAATGTAAAGCCGCGGTAACGCAGTGTATTTTGGATCCCAAATCGATAAGCAGGTTCGGTACGACCCAAAATCACCCGATCGTCGGCGGCTGTGATTGAACCGTCTCCATTTTGATCTCTAATTTTGTAGGTACCAGGGTTAAAACCGGTAGGGATTTCATCGTTGAGTTGCCAGATTCCATCGATTTCATAACTGTAGACCGTGCCGATGGAATGACCGATAAAAAGCCCACTGGCGATTAAGTCGTCTTCCCTTCCATCCCCATCTCTGTCGAGTCCCAATAATTTCTGAATTTCATTTTTGTTGGTAGCAAAATTGGCGGTTAAGTCCCAACTGAAATCATTTTTTGAAACCAGTGTAGTCGTTAAAAGTGCTTCGAATCCCGAGTTCTTAATCTTGCCGAGATTACTTAAAATAGAGGAAAAACCAGACATTTGCGGGAGTTGAACATTCCAAAGCAGGTCGGTAGTCACCGTTGAGTAGTACTCCAGGTTACCAGAAAGACGGTTTCTAAACGCACTGAAGTCTACGCCGATATTGATTCCACTCGTAGTCTCCCAGGTGAGATTGTTGTTGGCTAATGAGCTCGGTGATTGTCCGAGTGAGGTAGTCCCACCGTCTCCGAAAACATAATGGGAGCTGGTTGAAGCCGCCACCCGTGCCAGGGAGTTGTAACGGGAAGTTTGGTTTCCGTTTTCCCCGTAACTAATTCTGAATTTGAGGTTTTCGAGTTGATCGAGATGGTAGAAGGGTTCATTGGATGCGACCCAGGCTACACCTACAGAGGGGAAATAGGCTACTTTGTTGTTCCGAGCGAAAGCGCTGAAGCCGTCTCTTCGCAAGGTAGCCGTCAACATATAACGTCTTTTGAAATTATAGTTAATTCTTCCCATTTGATAAACATAGGCTTCTTTCCACGCACCGGAGGTTACGAATTGATTTACTCCTTGCTGCAGACTGTTATAGGAAAGGATTAAGTTCGAATAGTTCCTACCTTCCGCCCGCGTGGTTTGTTGGTTAATCTCGTTATACCCTGCTATCGCTGTGATGTTTACGTAGTGGTCGCCGAATTGTTTGTCGTAGGTGAGGATATTGTCAACCATGAGGTCCGATTGGGAAGAGTTAGCTTTATAGGCCAGACCGTTTTGCCCATTATCGTAAGGGTTGCTGTAAAAATGAGAATCCCAGCGATAATTATTGCTGTAATTGATATGATAGGACAGACCATCAACTCCTGGAATTTGCGCCAGGGCATAAATATTCCCGGCGAGCCGATTTTGCAGATCCTTATCATCAGCCTGCATGTTGAGGAAAGGGTTGACATTGTTGGTGCCCGTGGGGGTGATGGCCAAGTTTCCATCCTCATCCCAGGGGGTAACCAAAGGGGAGCCGATCGCAACGATGGAACCCATATGGGGGTAGTTGCCCGACCGGTCAGCAAAGGAGCCGAAGGAGTTAACTCCAACTTTTAGCCATTTGGTTACGTCAATATCCAGGTTAATACGTGCGGTTTGTCGCTTGTACTTGT
>JBAYRB010000320.1:0-4260 GCA_041676905.1 Spirosomataceae bacterium | reverse complement strand
CCGAATTCACGGAAGTGGATCGTGCCTTAACTCTCGATGGTTTGCGGATTATAGGAGAGTCTAGCTAGAAGGGACCTAGAACAAATGCATAGAAAAGAGGGTGTCTCAAAAAGGCTCCCTCTTTTTCGTTTTTATCGGGTAGGTTAATTACTTGAAATTTTGTATCTTAAGGGTAAGAAACGAGACAAAAAATGGGTCGCCGTCAACCTACCTTTAAACCTTATCATCAGCATCAGTTGATGCTTCTGCCGCCGAGTTTGGAAGAATTAATCCCCAAAGACCATGCCTGTCGGGTGGTCAATGAGGTGATCAACAAGATCAATCTGGAACCGCTGAATGCGGCTTATCATCTGAAGGGATCTTCCAGTTATCATCCTAAAATGCTGCTCAAAGTGCTCGTATACGGGTATGTGAGCAATATCTATTCGAGCAGAAAGCTGGAAGCAGCTTGTAGAGAGAGCATTTACTTTATGTATTTGAGCTCGATGAGCTATCCCGACCATAACACTATCAACCGCTTCAGAGGAGTGCGCTTAAAGAGTGCTTTACGAAATATCTTTGAGGAAGTGGTTTTGTTGCTGGCTCAGGAAGGGCTGCTGAGTATTGAGGAAGTTTACACCGACGGCACCAAGATCGAGGCAAATGCCAATAAATACACCTTCGTTTGGAAGAAAGCTATAGCGACCAATAAAGAAAAAATGAAGCGGCAGCTAGCTCATATCTGGGAGTATGCCCAAAGCGTAGCTGCTAGTGAAGACGGCCTTCCTGACCCGCCCGACTTTACCACCATTGATAGAGAAAAAGTACAGGATACGGTCGACAAGCTCAATCAGGTCCTGGCTGGCAAAGCCAACATCGACAAGAAGATGAAGGCTAAACTGGGTTATGTGACCAAGCACTATCCGGCCAATATCGCTCGTTATGAGCAGCAGGAGGCCATTTTAGGTGATCGTAATTCCTATAGTAAGACCGATCCGGACGCCACCTTCATGAGACTGAAAGAAGATCACATGCGTAACGGCCAATTAAAGCCTGCTTATAATGTTCAAATATCGACCTCCAATCAGTTTATTACCAACTATACGATCCACTCCAACACAACAGATACCAATACACTAGCTGAACACCTGGAACAGTATGAAAAGAGTTATGGTAGCGGCCCTAAGTCCCTGACGGCCGACGCCGGTTATGGTTCGGAAGAAAACTATAGGCTGCTCGAAAAGAAACAGATAACTGCTTTTGTGAAGTACAACCTCTTTGATAAACGACAGCACCAGGCCTTTAACAACAAAAACCCCTTCTCGGCTGAAAAACTGTTTTACAACGCTGAGGAAGACCACTACATCTGCCCAATGGGTCAAAAAATGACTTATATAGGGAATAGCAGCAGAACGACGGCGACCGGCTTCATCCAAACCACCCGGCTTTACAAAGCGCAAAACTGCAGTCAATGCCCGTTAAATGGTGCTTGCCATAAATCGAAGGGTAACCGGATAATACGCATCAACGCCAATCTTGAGAGACTAAAACAACAGGCGGACGGGCTTCTGAAAAGTGAAGAAGGGATAGAAAAACGAAAGAAGCGATGTTATGACGTAGAACCCGTCTTCGGTAACATTAAAAATAATCACGGCTTCCGCCGGTTCATGCTCCGTGGCAAAGAAAAAGTAGAAATCGAGTGGGGATTAATCGCAATAGCTCAAAATATTAGAAAAAGAGCTTCATAGGAGGCTTTTAGCCTCATTTTATGCCTAACTGACCGCCCGAGATTTAATTACACAAAGTCATCCCGACAAAATCCAGGTAAACTCCATACAAAACAAAGAAGCTGCCTCAGTTTTGTTCTGAGACAGCCTCTTTTCACTTCCCCATTTTCAACAAACAGAACTTATCAACAAGAACTCGACTATTTTTGCGGTTTTGCTGGACGATTATCAGGTCTTCCCCCTCTTCTCATACCTTCTCGGGGACCTCTCCTCTCGCTCCGTGCTTCTTTCAATTTCTCTTGTTGTTCGGGAGTTAGGATTAAGTTTAGCTCCTTGTTGTAATTTTGGAAAATTTCCCTGAATTGGGTGGAATTCTCTCGGCTAACTTCGGCCGCTTTTTTGTTTCGCTCTAAATTCAATGCCAACACTTGTTTCTGTTGTTCTTCATTGAGATTCAATTGTTCAGTCATTCTTTTGGTTTGCATTTCGGCACGTTGTTCGGGGGTAAAACGTTCCCCACCATTACGGGACTGAGCAAAAGCACTTACGGAGACGGTAACAAAGAAAATGAGCGCAATACTTAACTTTTTCATCGTAAACTTGAATTTTGGTTATACCCATTAGAGAAAACCGTTGAACTCAAGTTTAAACTCATCCTTTGAAAAATTTGTGATTAACTTTTTTTAACAGGGTCTCCACGTTCAAACAGGCTGATAAAAAACCATTTGGTTAACCCCTAGGCTGGATCAATCTTGCGTCGCTAATCGAACCAGTAGCGCTATTAAAATGGCAGCTGTATAACTTGCCAGGGTACCGATCAAAACATACTCCGACTTCTTGGTAATGTAATTGGGCGGTATTTCAGATGGATGTTTATCGTTATACCGCAACAACGATTTGGCGGCAATGAGAAATCCAATGGCCGTATACTGATTAAGCAATACAAAAAAGTAAATTAATAGTCGTTCCGACATGCCGATCCATCGACCGGCATTCGCTAGGTTGTCGTCCACTCCCGGCGCTAATTTTTCGAGTTCGTCACGCCAGGGTTTGGTAAACATCCCCACCAGAAAGGAGACCGGAGATAAACACAAGAGCAGACCTGCCAGCGTGGCGGCTGTTTCGATTTTCCGAACCTCCTCCCATGCCGCTATGAGTTTGGGAACCGAAGCTCCTGTTACCAACCAAGCAATGAGGATAAGACTCAATAGATGTAAAAGCTGATCGTACACAAACCATTGCGTCGATCGTGATTTATCATAATAAAGTTTGATAAGATCAATAATTCCGTGAACAACACCCACCAACAAGGCAAGCCAGGGCTGCTTCCAATAACCCAGTAACAAATAAGAACAGATCGTTACCACCGCAATATGTCCGTAAAATGCTCCTGATTTCCAGCGCTGCGTTCTTTTGGAGGTTACCCAATGCGTGGGCTGAAAATAAAAGTCGGCCAGAATATGGGCCGTTAATAACGCCAGAAATTCATACATGGTGATAATAGGGCTTTAACAGTTGGTCAAAGGTTTTGATGACAGGTTCGATGGCCCACCATTTGGCCGCTTGCGCATGTTGACTTACCGCGGACTGACTGATGTTTAACGCCTTTGCAGCCTCTGACATGGTTTTTCCTTTCAGCAGTTTCACGATCACACCCGCCTGAGCTGGAGTCCACTTCTCGACGACCGACTCCACTAATATCAGCAAGGCATCAATGGGGTCGGAAGGACGAGAAAATGCGATAGCGATTCGAGCACGTTCGGCTTTCATCTTGTCGATTCGTTGTCCAGACAATCGAAAAGCCTCTCCATCCGAAGTCCCTGATCGGTGGGTCAGCCGATCGATGGTTCCGACGCCCATCGCAATTCTCAGATCCCATTTTGGCCCCTGTTGTTTCATCAAAGCCCTGGCGAGAATCGCCGTGCGCAACATTTCTTCAGTGGAAGCCAAAACTCCCTGGAAACTATCGCCTCTGTAAATTTCCGGATGTAAGATCCAACTTACTTCCCGGTCCAAGGCACTGATTAGCGAGGTTAATTGCCATTGGGTTTCTTCCGGTGCATGCTGTGTAGAACCTACTATATCCGCCGTAAATACAGCCTTTACCCGCGCGGGATCCCTTCTTGTAGGCATGGTTGTCTTCGTTTTGCGCTTCAAAAATAAGCTAAATTACTTATATTCAAAAACAATAAGCCAAATAACTTATATTTATAAGCAATAAGCCAAATAACTTATTAATAGGGAGAGTAAAAAGGATGGGCGTTTAAGATCTAGGATAGGAAGCGCCTGACGAGCTCTTCCCATTCTTCTTTCAAAGATTTTGTGTAGGTTGCTTCACCGGCTCTTCGATACCAATATCCTGCATTCCATTGATCGCCTTCTACCCGATGCAAATAGGCGTGGATACGATCATAAGTTGGGGTTCCTTCTTTCTTTTGGGCAATTTGATGGGCTGATTCCCAATCTCCTCGGGCATCATACCAGAGGGCTAGCAACAGTTCATTTATACCCGCAGGTGGGTCGGGGTGTGTAATCGAATCGATAAAGTCTTGGT
>JBAYRB010000319.1:0-4267 GCA_041676905.1 Spirosomataceae bacterium | reverse complement strand
GAAGTCGGGGCCTTGGCCTATGCCTGAGTGTCGCTTAAACGAATATGTGGCCATGGTTAACCTCGAAAAAGCTCGCCCTAAAACGATCCCATTCGGGGCTGCCGCACCCTTTGGTTCCTACAACTCCATAGACCTGGGCATTGAATGGTTTTCAGCCATGAATAATTCAGGTCATACATTCACGCATTTCGACTATGATCCCTATGCTACCCACAGCTGGATTAGCTTAAAAAATGCAGGAAACGATGCGTTATTCGATCAAAATCTTTACCACTATGAAGAAAACATAGCGAAAGATTACTTACTCGAGGAATATGGTTTAGAAGGGTAATGAACATTAGTCCACTTGGTTGGCGATTTGCAAATCCAGTCCTAAAGCAACGAGCTGTCCCCTATTCAGAGACAGCTCGTTCTCGATTCAAGCAAGGCGCTTGTTAAATTTGCGCACCTACTCGCTCCAGAGCTAGTTTTGTGGCACGGATACCGTCGTATTCTGAAACGGAATCACCTTCGTATTCAATTCCGATGATACCTTTGAAGCCGGCATCTTTCACGATTTTCAACATCCGGTAATAGTCGGTTTCAATCACGTCACCTTTTTCGTCAAAATCGTAGGACTTGGCACTTACACCTTTGGCATAGGGCATTAATTCCTGGGTACCTTGGTAGCGATCGTATTCGTCGATACATATTTTCCAGTCATTAGGATCACGTTGTACACAGAAATTTCCGAAATCAGGTAAGGTACCCACATTGTCCCTATTTACCTGTTTCATCACATTGGCTAACCAGGTACCATTTGACGAATAACCACCGTGGTTTTCAACAATGACATTGATTCCGACTTTAGCAGCGAACTCGCCTAAGCGGCCTAGTCCGTCGACAGCGGCTGCGCCAACGTCATCCGCTGAACCTTCGCCATAGGCATTCACCCGTATGGTTTCGCATTCTAGGAATTTGGCAGCTTCCACCCATTTATAATGATTTTCAACGGCTTGTGTACGAGCGGCGTCATCTGTATCGCCCAGCCCTCCTTCGCCGTCGATCATAATGAGGTGATTCCGAACACCGTTGTCTTTCGAGCGCTGCAACAGGTCTTTCAAATAAGCAGTATCTTCCGCCTTATCTTTGAAAAATTGGTTTACATATTCTATAATGTCAATTCCAAATTCATTTTTTGCTGTGGCAGCAAAATCCAGATTGTCTAGTTTTCCGGCTCTCAGTGTGCGGTGTAACGACCATTCTGCTAATGAAATTTCGAAGAAGAGTTTTTTCTCGTTGCCCTGACAGGCTAATCCGGGAAGTAGACCGGCACCCATAGCTGCAAAGGCAGTCTTTTTCAAAAAATCCCGACGTGATTGTTCCATAGAAAATATTTTAGTTTTTAATGCCAAGCTCAATATTACCGTAAAAGCACAAATTGCCCAAAAAATAATCCGACCGCAAACGAAAAATTGCGGGGCATTCGTTATTTCCTGCCGTTTCCCGTCAATAAAGTAGTTATTTTGCGCCTGAGTTAAACGAGCAACTATTTAGCAGGGAAGAAATGTCCAACCATAGAAATTGGAAAACGTTAGGCGAAAAGGTCGTGTACGAAAACCCATGGATTGCGGTAGAGCATCACGAAGTGATTACGCCGGCAGGAAGTGAGGGAATTTATGGCCTGGTAAAATTCAAGAATAAAGCTATCGGCGTTGTACCGGTCGATGCGGACGACCATATTTATTTGGTAGGCCAATACCGATATCCTTTGGATGAATACAGTTGGGAAATCCCTGAGGGGGGGGGGCCCGAAGATGAGTTACCTGTGGAAGCCGCAAAGCGAGAGCTACGGGAAGAGACCGGCCTTACGGCGGAGAACTGGAAATTTCTGGGGCGCATCCATACGTCGAACTCTGCTACTAATGAGGAAGGGTTCCTGTTTATGGCAGAAAATCTGACCCAATACGAGCCTGAAACAGACGATACGGAGGAGATTGTGGTAAGGAGAATCCATCTGAAAGAAGCCGTAGAAATGGTCATGCGGTCTGAAATTACCGATTCGCTTTCGGTTTGCGGGATCTTGATGGTAGCCCGCCAAAAAGGGTATTAGGAAGCTGAATTAATTACCCCCTCATCCATGCTTAGTGCACTCATCTTCGGACTGATCACCGGCGTTCTCCTGTGTTCCACTTTCGGAACTGTCTTTTTTTCGTTGGTTCAAACCAGCGTCGACAATGGATTTAGGGATGCGCTTAAAATAGTATTGGGGGTGATTGTTTGCGATATCATCTTCGTTTTTTTTGCTATCTACGGCACAGCCATGCTTCCCGAAATCCCGCATATCGAGAAAGGTATGGCTAGTGCAGGGGTCCTATTCTTAGCCTCCCTTGGACTGGTCAGTATTTTTAAAGGACGTCCGAAATTGGTTTATCCGAAATCCAGGGTGGGCAACTTTTTTTATTACTTCACAACGGGCTTCCTTCTAAATGGGCTCAATCCCGTCAATTTTATCAGTTGGGTAGCACTCGCATCCTATGTCCGAACGTCATTGCTCTATACTCCCCAGGAAGTGATGATCTTTTTTATCGCAAGTTTGGTAGCAGTCTTTCTCACGGAGAGTCTGATTGCCTTTTTTGCGCGAAAATTTAAAGAAATATTTACGCCCCAACGTGTTTTAGTGTTCAATCGTGTTACCGGGTTCGTATTTTTGGGCATCGCAGGGCAACTATTTTACAAGGTTTTTCTTGCCCATTGATACGGGCTTTCGATGGGTTGAATTTCACAACGCTTACGTGTTGTAGCCTGCATTCTTTAAAGTTATATTATATTTGGAACTCGAAAAAGAAGAATTCAGCATATGTCTTGGTTTGTTAGAAAAGAAAAAGGGATCCATACACCTACCGAAATGAAAAGGGAGGTGCCGGATGGTCTTTGGTATAAATGTCCGGAATGTAAGAACGTAACCCCGGTGCGGGAACATAAGCTGAATGCTTATACTTGTCCCCATTGCAATTATCATGATAAAATCGGTTCAGAAGTATACTTTGAACTACTGTTTGATGACAATAAATTCAAAGAACTGAGCCCCAATATGCGTTCGGCCGACCCTTTGGGGTTTGTCGACACCAAACCTTACCCGGTTCGAATTGCCACCAGCATTGAAAAAACGGGTTTGAAAGATGCAGTCCGTACCGCGGTGGGAAAGATGAATGGGATGGACATTGTCATCGCCTGTATGGACTTCAATTTTATTGGTGGTTCGATGGGGTCGGTAGTGGGTGAAAAAATTGCAAGGGCTATCGATTACTGCATTAAAAAGAAATATCCCTTCTTAATGATTTCCCGTTCGGGAGGGGCACGAATGATGGAAGCAGGCTTGTCCCTGATGCAAATGGCAAAGACCTCGGCCAAGTTAGCCCTTTTGTCCGAAGCTGGAATACCTTACATTTCACTAATGACCGACCCGACCACAGGTGGCGTCACAGCTTCTTATGCGATGTTGGGTGACTTCAATATTGCCGAGCCCGGTGCTTTAATCGGATTTGCTGGCCCTCGGGTGATACGGGAAACCATAGGCAAAGATCTACCTAAAGGGTTCCAAAAAGCAGAGTTTGTTCTCGAACATGGCTTCCTGGATTTTATCGTAGATCGTAAAGAATTGAAAAGTAAACTTACTTCATTGCTGGAAATGATTCGGTAGGGTTCATTCCATTTTCCGGCTTGCCTGGGAATCCTCTTCGGAATCCACCTAATCATACCTATGCCAATGAAAAAATGATTTTTTTGTTAGGTAACACCATGCCGGAAAAGATTTCTAAAAATTTCAATATTGTCAATCGGCGCGCCGGTTTTGAGTACTTTTTCCTCGACAAATACGTAGCCGGAATCGTACTCACCGGTACGGAAATTAAATCGATACGAGAGGGAAAGGTCAACATTCAAGATGCTTATTGCCTTATCCATGACGATGAATTGTATATTCGAAACCTCCATATTTCTCCTTATAGTGAAGGGACCCACTACAACCATAACCCTTTAAGGGATCGGAAGCTCTTACTTCATAAAAGAGAGTTAAAAAAATTGGCAGGAAAACTGAAAGATCAGGGACTGACCATTATCCCCATACGCATTTTCAATAGCGAAAAAGGGTTGGCTAAAGTGGAAATTGCGCTGGCGAAAGGAAAAAAACTTTACGACAAGCGAGAAACAATTAAGGAAAGAGACATCAAAAGAGAAGCAGACCGCCGAGATTATTAAGACCTATTCCGCTTCAAGTTGAACTAAT
>JBAYRB010000318.1:0-4271 GCA_041676905.1 Spirosomataceae bacterium | reverse complement strand
GACTGTTTTCTCAGATCCGTTACTAGCTGAAATACGAATATCATTGAAGCTTCCCAAGCGGCTGATTTCATCTGCCCAGCGTGTATTGGTATTCATGGCTTCCTCTCTGGTCATGCCCGTCTGATAGGTATCGAGCTGACCTAAGCTTTGCACCGGCTCATACTGACCAGAAAGACGACTATTTTGCCTTACTAGGTCCATGATTTCCACGAATTCGCGTCCGGATGCGATACCGATATCCGATTTCGTCCAGTTGCTTACACCGGTGCGAAAATCAACATCAAAGGTACTTTTACCTGTTTTTCCGCTCTTTGTGGTCACAAGAATAACGCCGTTCGAACCACGTGAACCGTATATTGCTGTTGCTGCGGCATCTTTCAATACCTGCATAGACTCGATGTCAGCTGGGTCGATCATCGACAAAATGTTTTGATTCGTCGCGCCGTTATATTCACCCCCAATTGAACCCGTTACGACAGGGATTCCATCAACAATCCACAACGGATCCGTGTTGGAAGAAATGGAGTTTACTCCTCTGATTTTAACCTGAACAGGTGCACCCGGCACTCCGGAGGACGTTACCATTACCCCTGATGCAAGACCTTGCAGAGCCGCATCCATGGAATTGGGATTAAGTTTTTGTAGATCCTCCGCTTTTACGGTTGATACCGACCCGAGTACATCCCTTTTTTTCATGGTACCATAACCCATTACGATGACCTCATCCAGTGCTTTTTCATCGATTTCAAGGGTCAGCTCAAGGTTTGACCGGTTACCCACCACTACTTCTTCCGTTTTGTAACCTACGAAACTGAAAACCAACACGGCATCATCGCTGGGCACGTCCAGTTGGAAACGACCGTCTACATCTGTCACCGTACCTTTTTGTGTTCCCTTCAATAGAACACTCACTCCCGGCAAAGGCTCCCCATTATTTTCGGTCACACGTCCGGCAATGCTCCGTTCAATCCAACGAACTGTCAAATCGGGCTCAGGCAACTCTTCCGATGAAATTTTACTTGTTTTTCTTTTTTTCAGGATGATCTGGCCTTTGGCCACCTGGTAATCGATATCCGTTCCTTTGAAAAGCTCGTCCAAAACACGGTCCAACGACTGTTTTTCGGCACGAATACTCACTTCCTGCTTAACCTGAATCATACTGCGGCTGTAGGCAAAACGCACGTTGGCCTGCTGTTCAATCATGGACAGCACTTTTTGCAACGCCGTTTTCTCCGCACGTATAGTTACGTTCGTTTTTAGCAGATCCTGCGCTGAGGATTCCCTCGCATGGGCTGAGACCATAAATAATCCAGCCATCATAAGCTGCAATAAGGATAATCGCATAATCCTGCAAGCTGTTGTATAATGACTTAAAAATTGCATAATTTAGAGTTTGTTTATTTAACGTGAACAAAACAAGAGCCTTCTCATTTCCGGCAAGGGCGATGAAAGAAGATGCTCTGAGTAAAGTCAGGGGTGCTGCAACACCTCTGATTTTTTTTTCAGTGAAAAGCGGGGTCAAGATTTATGCATAGAAGAATTCTGGTTTTTGTTAATAAATAATTTTTCTATTTGAATAATTAATTTTTCCACTACATCTTTTTTTCAAGTTTCAGCAACCGTTGCCTCTCAAAAGAATGGTTTCGCCCTCTACCTCGTAGGTGAGTTCAAGCATGATCGAAATGGTTTCCAAAATTTCCGAAAGCTGTAGGTCCTCAAATGCGGCCGTCATAAGACAGTTGCCCATTGTATGACTTTCCAATTTGATCGATACATTGAACTTTTCTTCCAAGCGACGGGCGACCTCCTCCAGTCGATTATCAGAAAACTGTAGACTAGCCGGTTGCCAGGTTTGTAGGGGGCTGTTTTCGGGCGTAGCTATATCGGCAATAAGCTCACCTGTAGCTACTTCGAGTACTACTTTCTGCGCAGGTAAAAGAGCTACCTCCTGCGAATTTCCGGCCTGACGGGCCGTTGAAACCATGACTTTCCCACTGATTACCGTTACTTCAGGCCTGAGCTCACCCGCAGCAGCTTTGACGTGAAAACTGGTTCCCAACACCTTAATCCTCAGGTCTCGGGTCAGTACCGTAAAAGGACGAGACTCATCTCTTGCTACGTCGAAAAATGCATCACCTTCCAAATTAACATCGCGGCCAACCGACGTAAATTGACTTGCGTTATAGGTAAGTCGAGCTCCCGGCTGAAGCCATATGGTACTACCATCGGGAAGCTGCTGTTTGTGAATCTGCTTTCCCGCGTTCACGACAGAAGTCAGTGAAATTTTTTCTTCGAATGCTGAATTTTGCATGCGGGAGTTGTACAGGTAAACACCCATCGCACAAGCTATTAACACCATTGCCGCCGATACATATCGCATGACGGAGGAAATCGAAATAACAACATGCGTATCCGGTTCGTCTGACTCAATCGACCTTATCGCTTCTTTGACTTTTCGAAAGTGTTGCGACTGATCAAAATGATGTTCATCCAAGTCGGGATTCAGGTTTGCGTACCATTTTTCGACCAGTTCGGCTTCCTCAGGAGTGGTTTTACCCTCCAGATAGCGTTTTAGTAGGTCAGGATTTATTCGATGATTCGTCATTATTTGTACTGCTATTCAATACCTAGGACGCACGAAGCCGAAAACACCCTAGTGGAAATTGTATAAAAATTTTACCTATTCAATGATGAGAAAATCAATACCTTTACAACTTTCAAAAGAATTATCATATGGATCTACTTTCGTAAGAGGTATCCTTGTGCGGTATTTGAGTATATTGCATAACTATTCAATGCTTATTCGATGTCAGACAACTACGAAGAACTGGACGACTTGCATTTGTGGCTGCGGGTGAAAGAGACCGCGGATTCAGAAGCATTTGCTGAACTCCATAAGCGTTTTTCCGATAAGCTTTTTTATCTTGCTCACCAAAAAACAGGTGACGGAGCTGTAGCAGAAGATCTCGTTCAGGACCTATTCGTAGAACTATGGTCGAGACGCGAACAAATCGCCATTGAAAAAGGCATTAGCCCCTATCTATTTTCTGCCCTTAAAAACAGGATTATCTCCCATATCAGAAAAGAGATGGTCAGAAACGCCATTTCACTCGATACGGCCTCTCCCCAGGTCCTCAATACTTATGCCTATAACCATGTCGAGGAGCAAGTCCGTTTTAACGAACTGCAAAGTCAGTACGATTACCATTTTAGTCGTCTACCCGAAAAAAGCCGAGAAGTTTTCGAACTAAGTCGGAACGGACTCACTAACCGCGAAATCGCTGGGCGCATGAATATTGTCGAAAAGACAGTGGAATTTCATATCAGCAAGTGCCTTCGGGTGTTGAAAGGAAATATTAGTTATATGTTGATTATAACAGCAGAGTGGTTGAGAAGTTGAATCCAGCTCTCAAAATCAGACCGATTCATCAAACAGGGACTAACTATGAATCAGAGAAGCGCAATAGTCCTTCTTTTTCAAACCTCATCCTGCACAAGTAATTCCCTCTTTCAGATGCCCCCCATCAAGGGATCCGTGTACCCCGCCTTTCCAGTTTCTACCCTTCCTGCATAGCGATAGGCTGCATACAACGCCCCTTTTGTAACCCGTACAGTGAAATCATACCAACCAAAGCTTTTAGAAAAATCCAGGGGGAACGTGTGTCTTTGCTTTTTTAAGTGGATTACCTGATTTTCATATCCATAGGCATGATGAATAATGGTACATTCTACGTCGTCAGCATGCGGAATTTGTAAGGACAGCAATAGTTCTGGACGCTGCCGACGACGTATTTCCGGGGTATTATGAATAACCGAAACCTCAAATCCATGCCATTCGGTGTTTCCCTTAAATTCCCTGTAAAATCCGTTGGGTCCCTGTACGGTGAGATTATATTGCCCGTCGCTGAACTCAGTCCATGCATCTCGCAGTCTGTCCCCCGGCGACACAGCATAATGACGAGGAACATCGGTAGGTGATTTAACCGGGTAAGCATATACGATAAAGGGAGAACCCATTGTTTTTTCTCCGAACAACTGCTTCGAAACATGGAAATCCATTTCAAATTGACCGTCGGATTGCATCTTTCCATTGACCTCTGGAGCGTAAGGCAGTGCCGAAGACGGACGTACTCCAGACTCCTGAACGGGCAGGAATAGGTCGGTTTTGCCGTGGTTGATTAGGTCAATTTCCTGTTGCGTCAAAGGGCGGAAATTGGATGGTTCCTTCTTAAAGCGGGCTTTATGGATTTTTTCAATCAGCGGATTTTTAT
>JBAYRB010000317.1:0-4301 GCA_041676905.1 Spirosomataceae bacterium | reverse complement strand
TTCTTCCGACACCTTGACCCTATAACTATCCAAAAGCGGATTTTCACCCAACAGGGTCGTAAAGTCCTCCTTGGTACCCTCAATAAATTCTTGCGCTGCTTGCTCTTTGGAAACAAAAACGACGGCAGAATCGACTCCGGTGAGGATGAAAGGTTTGGTTTTGATCTCTTTGTATACGTTTTCCCGGTCAGCAGGAGTCAAGTTTTTCTCTAAAAAAACGGTGACAACCAGGTTCTGCTTTATCACAGAAACGAGTTTTCGGGATTGGATAACCAGCATGCCACAGAATCCAATAAGAAAAAGAGCCGCGGTTAAACTTACCACGATCATCGTATTGGGGTAACTACCTATTTTTTTCTTTTTTGCCATCCTGAAATTTTACCCAATAAAACCTATTGTCACAAAAGTAAGGATTAATATGTTATCAACCGGAAATTGGCACTCAGTTAACGAAATTTAACGCACTATAGGGTTTCCGCTTCCTGCATTACGGCTGCCCATTCTTCGGTGGCCTCCTCTAATCGCTGGCTCACCTCGGCATAGGATTTATTCGCTTCGCCCAGTCGTTCGGAATCACTATATACTTCCGGTGTCGCCAATTTTGCCTCCCAATCTCGTTTTTCTTTCTCCAAACGTGTAATTTCCGCCTCCAATTCCTCGGCTTTTTTTTGCAATTGATTGCGTTTTATCTTGCTCTCGTCCGGGGTGCGAGAAGGTTTGTTCTCTTTCGATTCAACTTTTTTTCGGGGTTCGGGTTGCTCTGTGATCTGGGCTATGCGATCTTCCATCCAGACACAATATTCAGCATAGGTTCCCGGATATTCCTTGATCTGTTGATCTTCAATATACCAGATTTTATTGGCTATCGACTCAACAAAGTAGCGGTCATGGGAAACGACTATATAGCTTCCCTCGTATTGTTGCAAGGCTTGAATCAAAATATTTACGGACTGCATATCCAGGTGGTTGGTGGGTTCGTCCAAGAGTAGGAAATTGGCCTGAGACAAAAGAACCTTCGCTAAGGCTACCCTTGATTTCTCCCCTCCGGAAAGAACTTTTATTTTTTTGAATACATCGTCTCCGGTAAACAAAAAACAACCCAACACCGTCCTCAAGGAGGCTTCTGTTTTGCTAGGGTTGGCGTATTTCAATTCTTCGATGAGGTTATTTTCCAAATTCAATGACTCCAACTGATGTTGGGCATAAAATGTGAAAGCCACATTATGACCGAGCCGACGGACGCCTTCAATTTCTTCCGTTCCAGCAACAATTCTTAGGGCAGTCGACTTACCTTTTCCGTTCGCACCAATTAAGGCTATCTTATCCCCTCTTTCAATCGAAATCGTGGTGTCTTTTAATATTTGTTTATCTCCATAGGCTTTAGAGACATTTTCTAATTGAAGAATGTGGCGTCCTGGCTGTGTGGTAAACTGAAAGCGGAAATGTACTTTCGTATTCTCATCAATGACTTCTTCAACCAACTCCATTTTCTGAAGCGATTTTACACGGCTTTGAACCTGTCTGGCCTTGGTGGCTTTGGCTTTAAAGCGTTCGATGAATCGTTCCGTCTGGCGAATTTTGGCTTGCTGATTTTCGAAAGCCCCTCTTTGGATTTCGTTTCGCAATGCTTTTTCTTCCAAGTAAAACGAGTAATTACCAGGATAGTGGTGAAGTTTGGCACCCGACACTTCTACGATGTTATCTACCACATTGTCGAGGAATTCACGGTCGTGCGAAACTACGATGACCGCGCCTTCGTAATTCTGTATGTATTTTTCAACCCACTGGATCGACGGTAAGTCAAGGTGGTTGGTAGGCTCATCCAGCATCAGAAGTGAAGGCTTTTGCAATAAAAGTTTAGCCAACATCACCCGCATTCGCCAACCTCCCGAAAACTGGCGCAACGGTTTTTGTAGTTCTTCCGTCGAAAAGCCTAATCCCTCCAAAATGGATTCAGCCTTGGATTGAATGGAGTATCCGTCTAGTGCCTCGAATTCTTCCTGTAGAACTGCCAGACGATCTACTAATTCATCCTTATAATCGACCTCCATCTGGTGGAGTACCTCGTCGATCTTTGCCTGCAATTCATTTTGTCGTTCGAAGGCTTGCATGGCCACCGACAAAATTGAATCATCGGTCTGATAAGATAATAAATCCTGGTTCAAGAATCCGATGGTACAATCGCCTGACTTGGAGATGGTTCCACTGTCGGGTTGGTATTCTCCATTGATTAATCGCAACAGCGTTGATTTCCCCGTTCCATTGAGGCCAATCAGACCTACTTTCATCTTGGGCTTAATGTGTAACGAAGCTTCCTCGTACAATGCTCTGTCGCCCAAAAAGTAACTTAAATTTGTAATCGCAATCATGCCGCAAAGTTAGGTCGAATTTTGGGCTGTGAAAATGCTCTTATGCTAAATTCCTCATTCAATCGTCGAACTATCCCTGTAAAGCCTTTATAAATTACCGAATAAAGACCGAAACTTGGACCGTGTAGGTCATCACTCGCTTTAAATTGCCACAAAATAGTTCTCTTTCATTCCTTGTCACTAGCAACCTTCTCATTTCGAATATAACCTACCCCTGTTTTGCAAAGGTCTGGATTATCGACTAACCATATATTTTAACATTCAAATTTTGAAATAGACTGCTTTACACTTCTTTCTTTTTGATTTACAATTTTTTTGTTTCATTTCTTCTAGCAGTTCGTATAAGCTATCTTTATGAGTTTAGTCAGAAAAATTGATAAAAAACTTACGAAAAGTAATGAGAAACGTCCTCAGATTATTAGTTGATCTTCAAAGCACTTTTATAAATTTCATACGCGTAGCCATATTTATTGTCATGGCCTGGATTGGTGGTTTGAAGGCTTTTCAATATGAAGCGGATGGAATTGTACCTTTCGTAATTAATAGCCCTTTCATGAAATTTTTCTATAACAATACAGGCAAAATGGCCCTCAACGACCGGAATGAGTCGGTTCCAGAATACACGTTATATAAAAATCCCGAAGGGAAAACCGTCCAGAAAAATATCGATTGGCATAAATCGAATGGTACCTACGTATTTTCGTATGGTCTTGGAACGGTCATCGTTTTGATCGGCCTTGTCGTATTACTAGGAATTTGGTACCCGAAAATAGGCGTTTGGGGTGGACTATTAACCTTCGGTATGTCTATTGTAACCCTATCCTTTCTAATCACTACTCCGGAAGTCTATGTACCCAATTTGGGTGGTGATTTTCCTACCCCACAGTACGGTTTCCCCTATCTGTCGGGCGCGGGTAGACTGGTCCTTAAAGACATCATCATGATGGCGGCTGGGTTGGTGATTGCGTCCGATAGTGCCAAGAAAATTCTTCGTTCAACTTATTAATTCACTTCCTTCCAAACCCTTTTAAACCATGGCTACGTCCGGACAAGTGCTAACTAACCCCCTAACAGGAGATACCTATGAATTTTTAGAAACCGCTCATGACAGCCAAGGAAAACGCGTCAGTGTTAAAATGCATGTTCGCACAAAGGGCAAACTGGTTCCGGATCACCTCCATGCACTACAAGATGAAACCTTCGAAGTGCTCGACGGGGAGCTTACCATACTTTTAGAAAATAAAATCCATGTTCTCCATGCTGGAGACTCCATTAAACTTCCGGTTAATCACCCCCACAACCACTATAACGCCGGTACAGAACCTGTTGTGTTTATCCATAGGGTGAGCCCAGCCCTGGATTTCGAATTCCTGGTCGAGAACCTGGTGGGTCTCTCTTCCGACGGAAAACGACCGAATGGAAAAGGAAATCTTTTACAAGAACTGGTGACCCTTAAGTACATCGATAGCAAATCCTTCTTAGCCCATATTCCTATCGGGGTCCAAAAATTTCTGATGAATACTTTGGGACCTTTAGGTCGTGCCCTGGGGTATAGGGCAATCTATAAAAAATACTCAGGCTTCGAAAAATAACTGAGTTCGATAGTACATCCCAACAATATTTCTTTTCTTCAATATCCGATTGGGTAGTGGGGGTAAATGATCAAGGGTTTCAACCTTTCTACCCATGCTGAATTCAACTAATTTTATAATTGAATTGCGATAATTTATGGCTTCTGGAATAATCGCGGTACTGGATGACATCGCCGCCTTGATGGACGACGTTGCCCTGGCCAGTAAGGTGGCAACGCGTAAAACTGCTGGAATTTTGGGAGATGATCTGGCCGTAAATGCCGAAAAAGCAACCGGTTTCCTGGCCTCTCGGGAAATACCTGTTCTCTGGGCGATTACCAAAGGTTCTTTCCTTAATAAG